>CAZOTM010000038.1:0-12907 GCA_964582675.1 uncultured Clostridiaceae bacterium | reverse complement strand
GTATTCCCTCCTGTATATGTCTATTTTAGCACATACAACAGGAGAAGGTAAGATTAAGTCGTTAAACGTTCAGAAAAACAGTGGGAAACCCTAAAGTACAGCTCATTTGATGCAGAAACAGGGTAAAATGCATTGCATTTTGTATGTGCATAAAGTCATCGGGAATTTAGGATAAAAACCATCTTTACAAATAGTTCATAAATTGGTATGCTAATTTTTAGAATGTTTTGGTAACAGCCTGCCAATGTACAAGAATCAAGCTTCATTCCCTTGCTTTCGCCAGTTCATTGGACCACGTCAGATATTCCGGTGGCCTGTTAAACTATAAATCACTATGAAAATACGCTGAGGTAAATATCATGATCATTAAAGCCATACAACATCGCAAGATCTTGAATTCTCATGTTAAGTTCACCAACGAGTTTATTGTTACATTGGAGGATCACTCCATTGGCATAGGCGGTTCCCCTCAAGGGGAGACGATCAGTATATACGAAGACAAAGAAATAACGGTTGAGCCATCAGCCATTATTTCGGCGATCCAAAAAGATGGATTGATGGGCAGGCCGATCAATCAGGCACAATTCGATGAATACCTGTTACAAAATATAAAGCGGTTTGGGCGCAATAATTCCTACGCCCTTTCCGAAGCCTTATTCAATGCTTCCCGGAACACCCTCTCTGCCTTCGAGGCATTTGGCCTGACACCGTTTCTGATGAGTGCACCCAAGCTGTGTCTCAATGTATTAAATGGGGGCTGGCATGCTTACACCAATCCAGTCTTAAGTGACTACAGCGAATATATCATGGTGGCACGGAGCAACGATATCGAAGAAGCGATTGGTTCACACAATGAGATTCAGCAAGTGGTGAAAGAGAGACTGCAAAAGCAGGCGAAGGTCCTCATCAACGGGAACCCGGTAAATCGGTTTAAAACCGTGGACAACCGGGAATGTTTGGAATTTCTCCTGAACATCCTGAAAGATCTTGGATATGACAGCAAGTTTGATTTATGGGTGGATGCTTCAGCCGGCGACCTGTGGGATGAATCCGGTTACCGATTGGCCATCACCAACAATGCCCTTTATTCCAGTGAACAGTACCAGGCCTATTGGCTGGATCTGGTACGTCAGTATGGGCTGCGGTTTATCGAGGACCCCTTCCGGGAGCAGGACTATGCCAGCTGGAAATTTCTTACCAACGCAGTGGACAACGCAGTCGTGATCGGGGATAATTTTTATTCCACGAACCCGGAGCGTATTGCCGAGGGGGCACGGGAGCGCTATGCTCATGGCGTGCTGGTCAAGCCAAACCAGGCCGGAACGGTGACGGAGGTGTGCTGGGCGGTTGAAACTGCCAAGCGGTCAGGCCAGGTAGCCATCACTTCCCATCGCTCGGTGAGCACCGAGTCAATTTTTCTCTCTACCCTGACGTGTTTGTATGGCGTTGAATACATTAAAATCGGCCCTTTGGCCACGGACTACTCATCGGTAGTACGGTTAAATGAAATAATCAGATTAACGGAGAGTCAGCATGGGATCTAGAACGACGATCAGTACCATCCGCCACGCGGAAACCCAATATAATTTTGAACAGCGCTATGCCGGTTCCCTGGATATCTCTTTGAATGACAGAGGGATCAGCACCTGTAAAAGAGCCTCGGAAAAGCTGACTGAACTTGAGTTTGCCGTTGATGTCGTGATCAGCTCCACTTTGCGGCGAACAGCTGAAACTGCCAGGCTCCTCCTGGGTGAGGATGCGCCGGTTGTGAAATCGAAACTCTGTGTAGAACGTAACTATGGTATTTTTGAAGGCATGACCCATCAGGATGTCCACGAGACCCTGGCTCCGATCCTATGGATCCAGGTGGGGGAGCACACCCACTCAGTCAATCCTCCCGGCGGCGAGCCATTTGAAAAGGTTTGGGAGAGAGCGATTAAATTTCGCAACTGGCTGTTTCGCGAATATGATGGCCGAAACGTACTGGTCGTCTCCCATGGGACTTTCCTGCAGATGTTTCACGGCCTGATCCGCGGATTAAGCTGTATTGAGTCATTGGCTTATTATCCGGCTAACCTGGAACTTGATACATTTACTTTCGAAAACAAACGACTGGTTGCTGAAAAAAAAATCCACCTGGGGTCGGCTGATTCATAAGACAGAGTGATTTATGGTTCGAAAAAGCTGATCAAGCCTATGGTTAAATAAAAATACCCCCATTTTTCTAAAATGGGGGTATTTTTATAGGTTTAATCCATTGCCAAATGGTTTAAAAGGGCCAGGCCCAACCCAGGATAAAAGCCGCCAGAAGCAAGAAAAGCGCCAGCAGAATAAACAGGATCACGAAGAAAAATACATTGGGGGAGGTTGGATTGCCCTTCATGTGTTTGACTTCCCCCTTGAAAAAGCTGTTCACGGCTTTGAGCAGTTTGGCATCGGAATGGATGTGGCTGTCAATTTCCACCCATTTTTCCGTATCACGGACGATCAAAGCATCCTTATAATTATTGATTTCAACGGTCATGATTTTATCGCCGATTTGGTAGATCTTAAATACTTTTCCCTGATCGGACAGGAATTGATTAAGACGCTCGGTCACATCACCCAGGTTTGCGCTGCGCAGGATGATTTTGTTATTGGTTAAAAAGCTGATCAATACTATAATAAACAGGGCAATGATCAGGATCGTCACCGGAGCGGCTGGATCATCGGCAGCATAAACTGCGAAAAACCCGAAGGATACCAGCAGCGGCAGATTATAGATAATGACGTGCTGCTGATTGGTCAAATAGATGGGCTTGGTTCGCAGGCAGAAATACAAATCAATGGCAAGGAGAAAGAAAACAGCCAATAGACTGATGGAGACGAACAGTGTATTCAAATTTGGATTCATGGACAACATAGGAGGGGATGGCCCGCCCCATACTCCTTTCTGGACGATTTGGATTGACACTTTTAAGTCTGATTATATCACCTGACGCCAGGTTTGGGATAATTGTGGGATAAATCCATGGAACCAATCATTCGAATCCCCGGCGATGGAATTTTATTAGCCATCTGCCTGCCGGATAGGCTAAAATTGATGTGGGGCCAATGGCTGTGGAAGCCAATCCAAATCGAAGCCAGTTGAAAAGCGGCAGGGTTGAAACAAAAATAAAATAGAAGATTCAAATAAGGGATTTTTTCAGAGGGAGACCATCATGAAAACTAGGAGGCCATATGGATATAGTATTTGCCAAGCTTGAAGTTAGCGGTGATTTTAAACTGGTCGACATCATCGAACGGGGAGAGGATCGGGATTTTATTCTGGAGCCCCCATCCCAAATCATCAACCTCCGGACGGGAGGGGAAAATATAGCGTCCTTCCAGTTTACCAGGGTCCGCAGGATCCTTATCAGGGCGTCGGCGAATCCGCAAGTCCCACAAGCCACCATCCATTTGTTGAGCGATACAGATCTCTACTCAGCCTTTGTGAATTTTGAGATGGATGCAGGCAGGTACACCTTGACCATAACCGATTCGGGCCATGGGGTAGAATTTGCCTTTGAAGGCAGATAGACTCTTCCCGAGGTGCTGTGATGACATCCTGAGGACCTCAAGGGTGCTGGCAGGGGATATTTAGTGATATTAAGATCAATGTCATGGACTTGTAACAATTATCTGTTACAATTCTAGTACAATCAGCAAGGAGTATTGTGAATATTATGAACTATGACTTTGATGAAATCATCAGTCGAAGAAACACCAATGCCATGAACACGGACGGGTTTCGAGAATATATATTCCATGTAGGGCCGGAAGCCCAATTTGCCTACAAGGATGAAGAGTTCGTAAGGATGTGGGTCGCAGACATGGAGTTTGCAGTGGCCCCGGAAATTTGTGAAGCCATCAAGGAAAGAGTCGATAAGCGAATCTTCGGGTATACCCAGCTGAAAGATCCCCAATATTTCCAGGCGGTTGCAGCTTGGTATGAGAAATTTTATGATTGGGGATTTAAACCGGAGGAACTGGTTTTTTCTCCCGGCATCATTCCGGCTTTATATGAGCTGACAGGGGATATCTTAAAGCCCGGCGAAAAGCTCCTCATCAACACGCCGGCTTACGGGTTCTTCAAGCATGCAGCGGTCTATGCCGGCCGGGAGCTGGTCATGTCCCCCCTGAAAAACGATCAAGGCAATTTTACCATCGATTTTGAAGATTTTGAGAAGAAAGCCGCTGATCCCATGGTCAAGCTGGTATTATTCTGCAACCCCCACAACCCTTCGGGCCGCGTATGGACCGAAAGTGAGCTTTCCGAAGTCGCCCGGATCATCCGGCAATATGACTTATGGGTGATTTCCGATGAGATCCACTGCGATCTCCTCCGTCAGGGGCAAAAGCACATCCCCCTGGGCAAGGTTATGCCGGATTATGATAAGCTCATAACCTGCATGGCGGCCAGCAAGACCTTCAACCTGGCCGGGTTGATGTTTTCACACATCATCATCCGCAACGCAGAGTTGCGGGAGACCTTTAAGAAACATGACAAGACCATCGGCTTTTTAAACCCCCTGTCCGTTGCCGCCAATCAGGCAGCCTACGAGAAGGGTGGGGAATGGCTGGATCAAATGAAAACATACCTGGATGACAATTTCCGGTTTACCGCCGATTTTCTGGCGGAGCATTTACCAGGGGCAGTATTTAAAATCCCGGAAGCGACTTATTTGGCTTGGGTGGATTTAAGACAATGTCTGCCTGGAGTCGATGACCTCCCCCTGTTTTTCGCCAATCAGGCCGGAGTTCTATTGGAAGGCGGGGACGAGCTGTTTGTCCAAAATGCGAAAGGCTTCATCCGATTGAATCTGGCTATGCCCAGAAAAATTGTCCAGGAGGGACTTTCCAGGATCGTTAAGGCAATCAATTCTCAAGACTCCAGGTAACCGGTATTGGAGATTTTCAAGCAGTGGATCCGATCTGGAGTTTAATATACACCATGGGAACTGAGCATAAGGAGAACAAACGAAATGGCATCATTAAGATATATCGCCGGATTATACGCCGGCAAAGCGGCAACGACTGGGCTGAAGATTCTCAGACGGCAGGGGACGTATTTGCCGGGGGTAGTGTCCAAAACGCTGGATCCCAGGTTTTTAAGCAATGTGCCCAAACCCAAGCGGATCATTGCGATTACCGGCACCAACGGCAAAACGACCACTTCCAACCTGATCCTCGATATCCTGCGCAAAACCGGCGAAAATCCGGTCAATAACGCCCTGGGGTCAAATACCATCTATGGGCTGTTAGCGGCCTTCACCATGAATCTGGATGCCCTGGGCCGTAAAAAATCCGATTTAGCCGTTCTGGAAGTGGATGAGCGTTACACACCCATCATTTTTAAGGATGCACCGCCGGAGATCCTGGCCGTTACCAATATTTATCAGGATTCCTATAAACGCAATGCCCACACCGATTTTATCAAAACCATCATATCCCGAGGCGTCCCCAAACGGACCAAGCTGGTGTTGAATGGGGACGATCTCATCGCCTCCACCATCGGGCCGGATAATCCCCGGGTCCTGTTCGGGATCGATCGGCTCCCCGGTGAGGCTGAGCAAAAGGATTCCCGGCTCAAAGACCTGGTCTACTGCCCGGTCTGCGATGAAAAGCTGGTCTGGGATTTTGTCCGCTATCACCACATGGGGCGGGCCCACTGCAACGCCTGCGGTTTTAGCAACGGTGAGATCAAATACCGGGTGGTGGACAGTGATTTCAAGGAGATGCATTTTACCCTGGTGGAGGGGGAGGCTACATATACTGTACCTTTGTCCCTGCCCAACGTGGAAGGGATCTACAACCAGCTGGCAGCTTTTGCGGTACTGCGGGAATATGGCCTCCCGGCAGAGGAGATCATCAAACAGATGCAGGGTCTTCGCATCGTTGAATCAAGGTTTAATCTGGTGGAGAAAAACGGCAAGCGGATCTGTATGATATCCGCCAAGGGGATCAACCCCATCGCCAACTCCCGAGTCTTTGACACGGTCAGAAACTTCAAGGGCAAAAAGACGGTGATCATCATGAACGACAACGTGATTGGCGGTATCTACTCGGAGATGATTTCCTGGATCTATGACGCAGATTTTGAGTATTTAAACAATGAGGATCTGAATAAGCTCATCTTTGCCAGCTGGAAATCCCGGGACTTCAAGGTAAGGTGCCTCTTGGGCGGTTTCCCGGAGGAAAAGCTCATCGCCGTCACTGATTATGCAAAGGCAGCGGCGTTTATCGATCCAAACGCTGATGAGGACATCTTTATCCTTCACGACATCGAGGATATCAGTATTGCCCGGGCAGCAAAAATCCGGGACGAAATATTTGCTAAAATGGGGGCAGGCAAATGAAAATAGAAATCCTTTATTCCGATTTTCTCTTATATGGGGACCGGGGCAACGTGGAATACATCGAAAAAAACTTTGGGTCCGAAAATATCATCAAAACGGAAATCAATGATACCCCGTATTTTGCCGACCATCCCGTGGATTTCATTTATATGGGCCCCATGACTGAACGGCAGCTGCAGCTGGTCACGGACCGGCTCCTGCCCTACACGGACCGGCTGAGGGAGCTTATGGAAGGCGGCACCTACTTTTTGATCGTCAACTCAGCCCTGGAGATCTTCGGCGAGTACATCGAGCTGGAGAACGGCGTCCGGCTGAAGACTTTAAAGCTTCTGCCCTTCACGACGAAACGCAATATGCGGGACCGGCACGATGTGGCGGTGCTTGGGACCTTCCAGGGACTGAAGATCATGGGTTACGATGCCCGATTCACCGAGCAGTACGGAAATGAGTCGATGCCATTTCTTAAAGTGGAACGGGGCCACGGCTTTAACCGCAAAAGCAAATTTGAGGGGATCCACTACAAAAACTTCTTCGGAACCAACCTGATGGGACCGATCCTGATCATCAACCCGCCCCTGATGAAGTTCATCAAACGGGGACTGACCGGAAATGCGGATCTTCCCTTTGAACAGGACGTGGTCGCGGCCTATGAAGTCAGGCTCCATAAATTCACCACAGAAAAAGAATTCCTGAAACAATAAACGGGTGGGTGCAATCAGCGCCAACCCTGGTCAACAACTGAAGACAGCCGAAAGCCGCATTAAGGAACCCTTATGCGGCTTTCGGCTATTTTGGGATATGGCTTTCGTCGATTGGCTTGAAAATTAAGCCCGGGGAGTGACGGCTGGGTGGGCTCAGCCTTGCGAAGGCTGATTTTCCGGCTAGATATCCAGCTTGGCGGTCTTGATGTTGACATCAGACACATCGATGCTGCTGATCAGTTCATCTTCATCGATCACTTCAATCTCGTCAGTTGGGATCAATTTGCTTTGGGCTACAGCCTGGGATTTCTCCAGTTCCCGGGAGAACAGGTAAGCGAGTCCGGCGATAGCGGCCAGGACGATCAATCTTCCTTTACGTAGTTTCATAAAATTCCACCTCATTGCAGTTTATAGTTGAGCAGTTTTAAAGTTTGGATATATTCGGCAGCAGATTCCACTGAGTCGTCAAAAACCAGCCTGGTGCCGTAGCCCAGGTGTCGAGCCGCAACTTCCATGTGACAAAGGGCGACTCCCATGTCAAAGTATCCGGAAATCCCCAGGAAGCGGTTCCTCAGGAAGTCCGAGGATTTCTTGTGCAGCCTGATTTCGCCGTCAACCACAGAAAACCTCCAGCCCTGGCTGTTCATGTAGGAAGGTGCCAGTCTGGCCGCTTCAATCATGAGCCGCTGATCGGGATCGGGGATACCCTCCAGCATTAAATGCTCAAAGGTCTCCCGCTTGCGATGTTCACTGGGATTGTGCACTTCATCCCCCCTGATCAGGGCTTTGCCAAGGGCCAGGGTGATCAGAACATCTTCATCAGGGCGTAGACCAAGTGTGCTGATGGCAGTGACTTTATCCAGGGCATGGCCCAGGTAACAGGTGCCGAGCCCGATTTCGGTAAGCATCAAGACGAGATGTTCCATGGCATAACCGGCCGAAAACAGACAGGACTCATTTTTGGTGCCGGTGGCAACGATATAATGGGGGGCAGCTACTTTGCTGAAGGGTGACATCTTCTTCGCCAGAGAATCCCCGTCCCTAATGAATACCAAATCCATGGAGCAGGACTTCTCCAGGACCGGAAGATTTCGCATCATAGAGTTCACTTTATGGATCGTCTCCTCATCCAGACTTATCATCGAATATTTTCTGAGAGACTTCCGTTTGAATATACTCTCATAGAGACTCATAAAATCACCTCTTTCTTACATATCATTATAAAGAACGGTGTTTTAAATAGTGTGAATAATCAACAAATCTTTTATGGGTTGTTTAAAGTAATTTCTCAGTGTCGGCTGCCGGATTTTTCTCCAGGAGACAGACGGCACTGGCACTGATTCCCTTCATTTCGCCGGTAAACCCCAAGCCTTCCTCGGTGGTGGCCTTCACCGATACCTGTCCCACATCCAAATTCAATGCTTTGGCGATATTTTGCCGCATCTCATCGATGTAGGGCCTTAATTTCGGCCGCTGGGCGGCAATGGTGGCATCGATGTTGGCGATGGAATAGTCCTTTGCCTGGATCAGGCTGCCGACTTGGTTTAAGAGAACGAGACTGTCAGCATTTAAATACGCACCATCGGTATCGGGAAAATGATAGCCGATATCCCCCAGGGCAAGGGCTCCCAGCAAAGCGTCACTTATGGCATGGCTCAAAACGTCGGCATCCGAATGGCCCAACAGACCCAATTCAAATGGGATTTTCACCCCGCCCAGGATCAGATCCCTGCCCGGGACCAATCGATGTACATCATAGCCTGTTCCTATCCTCATTTTTCCAATTCCTCCCTGATCCTGCGCTGAGTTTTTTTTGGTCTTGCCTCCAGGGTTTCAAAAAACGCCCCGGTGATCAAATTACAAATCAGATCATCCGGCAGATCACAATCCATTCCTATGGATATCCATTTTGCTTTATTCATGTGGTAGCCCGGGATGATCGCCTGGTATTCACGTCGCAGATCCAAACTCATCAGGGGATTGCATTTCATGGTGATGAACCGGTCGCTGAACATGACAAAAATCCGGCCATCCACAAAATACCGCCTGGCTTCCCAGCTTTCCTGATAATCCGAGGTGGTGCACTTCATGCCATCGCAGAAAGCAAGGATATTTTCAAGTTTCATAGTTTCCGCCCCTCACATTGGACAATTTCAAAAAGTGTGAAAATTAACCTTTAATATTTCCTAAGCAGCCTATTTTCCACACTGATTCCACAAGTTATCCACAGGAGCCTGTGAATAATGTGCATAACTGAACAGTTGTTTCAATTTAACGGTTATTAACAATGTGCATAATTCCTTTGCATCATCCATATAGAGTGTTTAGCCACAGTCATTCAGAACTTTAACGATATGAGTAATGGGTATCGCCATCAGTTCTATGGTTCGTAACACCCGAGAATTCAGTATTTAAGCCAAAATCGGCACTTTTTACTTTGCTTCTTAATACTACATTTGGTATAATTAAATTACCGATATTACCGATATGTGTATGAGAGGGAAAGCATATGCCAGGCAGAATTCCAGAGGAGATTAACCAGTATCGTCCAGAACCGTGTACTGAAGTCAAACTCATCAACGGACATTATTACGTTTACAGTTACAAGTCAGTCAAGCTCCCGAGCGGAAACTGGGGAAAGAAGACCGGTAAATGTATCGGGTCCATTGTCCCCGGAGTTGGGTTCCGGCCGAATAAGAATTACACAGGTGCCGTACAGGATCTTATTACTGTTCTTGAATACGGCCAGTATGCGTTGATCGAGTCAGTTGCCAATTCTGTAAAGGAAGACCTGCAAAAGTGCTTCCCGATTGACAAGGCTGCTCAGATCTTCGCTTACGCAGTCATCTTATACGCGAATGGATTTGTCCATATCGATCAGGTCCAGCGTTATTACGAACAGAGCTGGCTTTCCATCGAGTATAAGGACTATCCTTTCAAAATGGGGCGTACCGCACTTGGAACGCTTCTCGACGACCTTGGCCGCAGAACAAAGCGAGTCGAGGCATATGTGCAGCAGTCTCTGGACTCCTGCTCCGAGGAAGTTGCCATCGACGGTCATGTCATCCGCTCCTGCTCTGATGAAAATGATCTGGGCGAAGCCGGTTACAAGTTCAATGCGCTTGGCGAAGACCAGGTCAACCTCCTAATGGGCTACGACGTCAACACAGACAAACCGCTGTTTTCCAGAATATACCGTGGTTCCTGTAATGACAAGTCAACGGTCTCGGACCTGGCGGAATATCTTCATTTTTCCGGGATCCAGTTTATCCTTGACCGTGGTTTCTACAGCAGAAAGAACCTTGATCTGCTCTCTGCAAACGGAAACTCGTATATCATCCCAGTTCCTTCCAATACGGATGTATTCAAAAGGGCCATGACCGATATCAAGTATACGAGCAGCTTCTATTACCGTTCCGGGAAGAAACATGCCCGCATCGAATTCCGGATGATGAAGATCTCCGAAGATGAGAAGGTCTATATCTACCGGGATATCGATGAAAACGAAAAGTGCCGCTACAATTACCTTCACTGCATGGAACTCGGGAAGAATGGCTACACCGAGGAAGGATTCGAAAAAAGTAAAGAGACGTTCGGCGTGTACGTGTTGCAGACCAGCAGCAAGAGAAAAGCCGAAACAATCTTCACCAACTACAAGAAACGCTGGGGCATTGAGACCTTCTATCAGTACATCAAGAACCGTGGAGATTTCAACAACCTAATGATTCAGGACTACTACAAGGAGCAGGGCTTTGCCTTCATCATGCTTATAGCCGGTCAGATCCATCGGCAGGTAGTCAAAGCTGTAAAGTCCTTAAATGATAATGCCGTCTCCGTCCATGATATGTTACTCATGGCGAGGTGCATGAAACTCGAATTAAGAGGCAACCTCTGGAATCTGAAAAACACGCGTGAGCGTGATCTCAAGATCCTCGCAAAGATGGATTTCAAGCCTCAGCAGACGATAACCGCATAAGGTCATGGGCGGCATATCGGTAAAAACCTACATGATTGTGTTTAGCCCATTAGCGGGCCGGTTTGTGAGCAGGTAATCACCATCTGGCGGCCCTTAAAGAACATGCTTCGTGCTTTCCTTCAGGGCATTGTTGAGTTTTTGCATCTCCAGGGGGGAGAGGTGCCTGATTTTGCCTTCTTCCAGGTTCCCCAATTCGATATTCATGATCCGTATCCGCTTCAGATAAGTCACCTTATAGCCGAAGAATTCACACATCCGGCGGATCTGCCGATTCAGCCCTTGGGTTAAAATGATCCGGAAGGATCGGGCACCGGTTTTTTCAACCAGGCATTTTCTGGTTATGGTGTCTAAAATGGGAACACCATTGGCCATGCCTTTGATAAATTCATCGGTGACCATTTGATTGACCGAAACCAGGTATTCCTTCTCATGATGGTTGGCAGCTCGGAGGATCTTATTCACGATATCCCCGTCATCCGTTAACAGCAGCAGGCCCGTGGAATTTTTGTCCAATCGGCCGATGGGGAAGATCCTTTCCGGGTAGTTGATAAAGGAAATGACATTGTCCGGAACTGTAGTATCCGTGGTGGTTTCAATTCCCCGGGGTTTATTGAAGGCCAGATAGACGTTTCTTTTTTTGGGCTGGATGACCTCCCCGTCAAGAGTCACCACATCCCCATCGGCCACCTTGGAGCCCATTTGCGCAGTTATGCCGTTGATTTTAACCCGGCCTTCCTCGATGAGGCGGTCCGCCTCACGCCGGGAAGCCTTGCCGGACTCCGAGATATATTTATTGATTCTGATCAGGCTTTCGTTTTCCATTAGTGCTCCTATATCTTTGGTTTAAACCGATTTTTGTTCCCTTGGAGGAACCTGCATTTAGATAAGACGATGGTTGTGATTTCCGATCCTTAATATGATATCCCAGCATGGCTGTATTTGTATGACAATGGATCACAATAAACTGTGAAGGCGGGATGGTATTGCTATAATTTGATTATACAATAGGCCGGCTCGGATGAGACAGGTAAGATGCTTATGAAATATATATTAAAGGTTTTGTAAAGACTGGTTTTCCTATTGAATAATAAGCTTTTATTGAAGTATGATAAAGGAAGTAAGGAATTTGTTATTTATCGAAGGGAGGATATGAATGGACAATAAAAATGTTGAAATTGTCATATATACATCTACGACTTGCCCTTATTGCGAGATGGCAAAGGATTATTTTAAATCCAAGGGTATTGAGTATGAGGAAAAAAGTACCACGGATCCTGAAAACCGGAAAAAGCTGGTTTCCATGGGAATTCGCGGTGTTCCGACGATCTTTGTAGGTGAAAAACATTTTGTAGGGTTTGATCCGAATGAGATAGAAAAACTGATATCTGACACCGCCGGGGATCAAAGCCCGGACAGTCCGGAGGAAACGATCAGGGCCGAAGGGAATGGACCCCTCGGAGCACCGGCTGGTAATGCTAAGGCAGTTATAGTTGCAGGTTATGATAATAAAGATAAAGAAGTTGTAAAAGGAGAGGTTAACATGGATAAGTATGTATGTACGGTTTGCGGATATGTTTATGATCCGGAAGTTGGGGATGAGGACAACGGCGTAAAGCCAGGAACTTCATTTGTCGATCTGCCTGAGGATTGGGTTTGCCCGGCTTGCGGAGTTGGCAAGGACATGTTCGAAAAGGAATAGTAAACACTGAAAAAAGCGGTGGGGAGAGATCCCTGCCGCTTTTTCTATGGAGTCACAATCAGGATATTGCCATCCTTCATATTTATTCGGAGAGTCAACTGATGCTTTTTGATTGTCTGCATCAAAAAGCGGCCGTTGAAATCATCGCTGTCGA
>CAZOTM010000037.1:0-12949 GCA_964582675.1 uncultured Clostridiaceae bacterium | reverse complement strand
ATCGGATATTTACACTGATCGGATTTTAACCTGATAAAATTCCAACCCTGAATATTATCTGACAGACCTATGGGCCAGTGGGGAGACTAAATTGTTTAGTCTCCCCACTGGCCTACCTTGGTTTTCTCTGTTTTTTCAATCCTTGATCTTTGGGATCCTTGAGTTGAAAGATCGTTGATTTTTAACGGGAGCTGGAACTAAGGAGGAGTGCTTTTATGATCAGCCTGGCAAGCCCTGCCGGAAGGCTTCGGCTTTATCCAGCAATTCCTTATTGGTTCCAAAGGTGATCAGTTCCCTGGCCGCTTCATAGGAGAGGTACCTGAAGTCCTTGATTTCTGAGGTTTGAAGCTCCAGGGAGCCAGCCTTTGACCGGATATGGCCGAGAAAAAACACGACCTCTTTTTCAATGCTGCCATACATGATATAGGTGATGGACTCCCGGAAGCCGGGAATGATTTCCACCGTCAGGCCGGTCTCTTCCTTCACCTCTCGAAGGGCGGTCTCATATTCCGTTTCATTTGCCTCCACATGGCCCTTGGGAAAATCCCAATTGCCCTCGGCGTGTTTCAAGAGGAGATATTCTCCTCCGTCTTTATAGAGGATGACTCCGCAGGATTTTTCTTTTTTCATCGACTAACCTCCATGGATCATATCGGCTCGGGCAAACTTTCCGTATTTGCCGATCCAGGTCAATTTAACGGAGCCGGTGGGGCCGTTCCGCTGTTTGGCAATGATGACCTCGGCTTCTCCCGGGGTCTCGGTTTCTTTGTTATAGTATTCATCCCGATACAGGAACATGACCAGGTCGGCATCCTGCTCAATGGACCCGGACTCTCTTAAATCCGAAAGCATGGGCCGGTGATCCTGGCGCTGCTCGGGAGCTCTGGACAGCTGGGACAGGGCGATCACCGGACAGCCCAGTTCCTTGGCCATGATTTTAATGGACCGGGATATTTCCGACACTTCCTGCTGCCGGTTCTCACCGCTGCCGGACATGAGCTGCATATAGTCAATGACGATCATATCCAGGCCATGCTCGATTTTCAGCCGCCGGGCTTTGCTTTTCATCTCCAGGACGGAGATCCCGGCGGAATCATCGATGAACATTTTGGCCTTGGACAGGGGGCCGGTGGCCCGGGCGATATTGTCCCAGTCCGTTTCATCCAGTTCTCCCTTCCGAAGATTGTTATTATCCACATTGGCTTCGGCGCAGAGGATTTTATAGACCAGCTGGTCGGTGGACATTTCCAGGGAGAAAACGGCCACGGACTTACCTTCCCTTAACGCCGCATGCTGGGCGATGTTCAATGCAAAGGTGGTTTTACCCATTGAGGGCCGGGCGGCGATCAGGACCATATCGCCCTTTTGAAAGCCGGCGGTCATTTCATCCAGCTCCGGAAATGGGGATGCCACTCCGGTGAGCTGGCCTTTGTTGATGTAGGCGGTTTCGATGTTGACCAGGCCTCTTTCGACGGCCAGGTTCATGGGGACGAAGTCCTTGCTCATCCGTTTGTCGGCAATGTTGAAGATCCGTTTTTCCGCATCCTCCAGAACACCCTCCGGATCGTCCTGCCGGTCATAGGAGTCCCTGGTGATTTCATCGGAAGCTTGGATCAAGCGCCGTAATAAAGCCTTTTCCGACACGGACTCCACATAGGAATCCAAGAAGGCTGTGGAATACTCCAGGGTGGAGATTTTGGTCAGATAGGAGATACCTCCGGCCTTTTCAATATTGCCCGTTGATTCCAGATAGTCCGCCAGGAGAATGACATTGAAGGGGGTGTCCCTGGAGAACAGTGTAGTGGCCGCTTCAAAGATAACCTGATGGGATTCCTTGTAAAAGTCCTTGGAGCTTAGTTTTTCCAGGATTCCCGGCAGTGTCCGGTTGTCCAGGAACATGATGGCCAAAATGCTCTGCTCCGCCTGGATATTTTCCGGCATTGTCCGGATCGTGTTATTTTCCATTTCGTTTCACCTATTTCGCCTTGCTGTATAAAATTTCCATAACCTCTGAGATATCGGAGACCGGAATAACCTCTATGCCCGTAATGTCTTTGGGGATATCGTCCTCATTGTCCTTGGGGATGATCACCACCCGGATCCCCTTGCGCACGGCGCCGTATATCTTTTCGAAGATCCCGCCCACGGGCTTGACTTTGCCCTTCAGGCTGATTTCTCCGGTCACCGCCACATCCTGCCGCATTTCCCGGCCTTCGATGGCGCTTAAGATCGCGGCCGTGATGGCGCAGCCGGCGGAGGGACCGTCGATATTGGCCCCGCCGATCACATTGATGTGCAGGTCATAATCCTTGATTTCCTTGTTCAGGACCTTCCTGATGACCGATGCCGCATTGAACACGGAATCCTTGGCCATGGAGCCGGCGGTGTCATTGAACCGGATGGACCCCTTGCCCGTTTCGGTCTGGTAGGCGGTTGCCTCGATCTCAAGGGTCGAGCCTAAAAAACCGCCCACAGCCAAGCCGTAGACATGCCCCGTTTCCATGAGATCCAGGTTCTCCAGGGTCTCAAAGGCAAAGGTCCTGGAAGTGCCCAATACCTCTAAAATATCCTTTAATGCAACGGTAATATTGTCTACTTTATTCTCCCGGTAAACAGCCAGGGAATAGGCATCGGAGAGAATATTGATGGCTTTGCGGCCTTCGATGGTATATCTGGCAATCAGTCCCGGGACCCCTGCCTCGAGTTCCACCCCCAGTTTTTTGGCAGCCGCCGCCACGATGGTCTCGATGTGGGCGGGAGTCAGCGGTTCAAAGTAAACTGCCGTACATCTTGATTTCAAAGCCGGATTGATGTCCCGCGGCTCTCTGGTGGTTGCGCCGATCAGGGTGAAATCCGCCGGAGCGCCTTTTTCGAATAAATATTTGATATACTCCGGAGTGGATTCGTCATCCGGATCATAATACGAGGAAGAAAATTCAACCCGTTTATCCTCCAGGACTTTTAACAGCTTGTTCTGAAGGATATAGTCCAGTTCGCCGATCTCATCGATGAACAGGACACCGCCGTGGGCTTCCGTGACCAATCCCGGTTTGGGTTCCGGGATCCCGGAATCAGCCAGATCCCGCTTGGAGCCCTGGTAAATGGGGTCATGGACCGATCCCAGCAGGGGATTGGCGATCTCCCGGGGATCCCACCGGAGGGTCGTCCCGTCCACTTCCACGAATTTGGCAGCTTTCCCATAGGGGGTAAATTTCAACTTTTTGGCTTCCTCCAGAGCGATCCTGGCCGCTGTGGTCTTGCCCACTCCGGGGGGGCCGTAGAGGATAATGTGCTGCGGATAGGGTGAAGCGATCTTGGAGATCAGGGAATGGACGGCTCTTTCCTGGCCGATGATCTCTGCGAAGGAATTGGGCCGCAGGGTATTTATGATATTCCGGGAAAGGCTGATTTTATCGAGCTTGAGGAGATCGTTGTAGCGTTTTTTGGTCTTGGAGTTCTCCGGACCCTTTTCTTTCCTGAGGATGGACAGTCTCATCTCATCGATGTATTTGTCCTGTTTTTCCATCAGGGCCTTTTCCACCTTGGCCTCGATCCGGTTCTGAACGTAATTCCTGGCGATATTCTCAGAAATTTCAGCGAAGGTCAGCTCCATGATCTTAATGGCGTTGTTCCTGATCTCTTCAGGCAGGGGCAGATTATTGCCGATCACGGTATATAAAGCCGCCGCCCTGACCGCCTTGTCCTCGGAAACCATATCCCTTCCCAATTTGAACCGTTTGATCCGTTCTTTGACAATGTCTGTTCCCAGTACATTTCTGATGATCTCTTCCTGTATTTTAAGCTGTGCGCCGGCGTCATCCGGTGTATCCATGATGATCCGGTTTTCATTTGGTTTGCTCATTTTTGTCCTCGCCTTCGCATGGTGTTACTCTTCATTATATATCGAGAATGGATCCATTGGGTATTCCCTGGCTTAATTTACACTTCGTCTTCCTTTCAGTCCATGACCATGCCACAGCCGTTTGATCCCTGACTGATTTTTATCCACAGCCGGTTTTTATTCGTGGCCAGCCCAAGAGCCAACCATCTGACCCGGCTTTCCTTCATCTGGTGTTTTTTTTCTGATGTCGGCTTAGCCGGCCCTGTCCTGCTCATTGCTCCCTTCCCGTCTTTGCCAAGATACGACCCAAGGATCCAACCAAGGGTCCAACCAAAGATCCAACCAAGGGTCCAGCCGACGGTCCAACCAAGGGTCCAGCCGACGGTCGTCCGGGTGGTGAATACACCCGGACCAAAGACAGTGAGGAAGGCAGCCATGATTGGCTGCCTTCCCCGAAGGATCGCTTTAAGATACTTGGTTTGAGCTAACCGAAGGCATTTTCACCCTCCGGTGCGCCTTCGACCATTTCGATGGCCGCACCCTGGATGAGGGTATTGCTGATGGTGCAGCCCCGTTCGACTTGTGCCTTGAGCTTCGCCTGATAGTCCGGAGGGAGTTCCGGGTAATCAAAGGTGACCTGGAAATAGGTAAAGCGATTGCCCCCACCTTCGGTTTTCTTTGCCGTCACCCGAATATCCAGCTCCGCCCCTTCGGCCAGGATCCCGTCGCGCTGGAGGATTTTTGTCAGGGTGATGGAAATGCACAGCCCCAGGGAAGCTTCCAACAGCTCCTTCGGATTCAGGCCAAACAGGCCCTCGGCCAGGCTGCCATGAAGCTGGTGTCCCTCCCGGTTGTAGATCTCATTTTCGCCGTTTTTATATTTGATGGCTACCATATTTTTCCCTCGCTATTTTGCAAAATGGCAGGCCGCAAAGTGCTGGGGGTAGATTTCCCGCAAAGGGGGAAGCTCCTCCCGGCAGATTTCAGCGGCGATGGGGCAGCGGAAGTGGAAGGGGCAGCCCTTGATCTCCATGGTGGTGGAAGGCATCTCCCCCTTCAGGACCGTGCGGTGTTTATCCGCTACATTCTTGGCAAAGTCCGGTACGGCGGACAGGAGTGCTTTGGTATAGGGATGGAGGGGGGATGCGAACAAATCATCCGTCAGGGCCTCTTCCACGATGCGGCCAAAGTACATGACACCGATGCGGTTGGAGATATGCCGTACCACGCTTAAATCGTGGGTGATGAAGATCATGGTCAGCTGGAGGTCGGTTTGCAGCTTGCGCAGGAGATTGAGGATCTGGGCCTGGATGGAGACATCCAGGGCGGACACCGGCTCGTCGCAAATGATGATCCCGGGATCCATGATCAGCGCCCTGGCCAGGCCGATGCGCTGGCGCTGCCCGCCGGAGAATTCATGGGGATAGCGGAAATAATGCTCAGGCTGGAGTCCAACCGTCTCTAAAATCCGGAAAACCTTTTCCTGCCGTTCCTCGCCGTTGCCAACTTTATGGATGATCAGGGGCTCCTCCAAAAGGTCGCCAATGCGTTTTCGGGGGTTCAGGGAGGAGAAGGGATCCTGGAATACCATTTGCAGCTCCCTGCGAAATTGCCGGAATTCCCTTGGCTTTAAAGCCATCAGGTCCGCAGCCTGATAGATGACCTGACCGCCGTCGGAGCCGGTCAATCCCAGAATGGTCCTGGCTACGGTGGTTTTCCCCGAGCCGCTCTCCCCCACCAGACCGTAGGTCTCCCCCTGGCGGAGCTGGAAGGAAACATCGTTGACCGCATGGACAAAGGCTTTTTTCCCACCCAGTCGGCCCAGGGAACCGTAGACGGGAAACTGTTTGCGGAGCCCCTTGACTTCTAAAATCGGTTTATTCATGGCTGATCTCCCCTCCTTCGTTCAAATGATTGATCTCCCGGTAATACCAGCACTTTACCCGGTGGTCGGGCCAGATCGTTGCCTCCAGCGGCGGATCTTCCGCCCGGCACCTGGCTTTGGCATATTCACAGCGGGTGGAGAAGTGGCAGCCGCCGGGCACGTCATAGAGGGAGGGCACGGTGCCTTTGATCACATGGAGGTCATTTTGCCGATCCCCGGCCAGCTTTGGGATGGACCGGATCAGCCCCTGGGTATAGGGGTGCAGGGGATGCCTGAATAAATCCCCGGTGGTGGTTTCTTCCACGATCTGACCCAGGTACATGACCCTTACGCTGTGGCAGATCTCCGAGACCACCCCCAGATCGTGGGTGATAAAGAGCACCGCCATGCCCAGCTGTTTGTTGAGCCCGGTGATCAGCTCCAGGATCTGGGCCTGGATCGTCACATCCAAAGCGGTGGTGGGCTCGTCGGCAATGAGGAGCTTTGGCTCGCAGGCCAATGCCATGGCGATCATCACCCGCTGCTGCATGCCCCCTGACAGCTCGTGGGGATATTGGGCGGTGCAGCGCAAAGGCTCCGGGATCCCGGTGAGGGATAGCAGCTCCACCGTTCGGCTGAGTGCCTCCTGCCGGTTCATCCCCTTGTGGAGACGCAAAACTTCTCCCACCTGGTTGCCGATGGTGTAAACCGGATTCAGGGAGGTCAGGGGATCCTGAAATATGACGGAAACCTGGTTGCCCCGGAGGGTCCTGACGGCTTTCAGATCAAGGCCGAAGATATCGGTGCCTTCCAGTAAAACCCGTCCGCCGTATATCACCGGATCGGTATGCTCCAGGAGCCTTAGGATGGACTGGCACATGACACTCTTGCCTGAGCCGCTTTCTCCGACGATGCCGACGATTTCCCCGGGCATCACGGAAAAGCTCACATGATCCACCGCCGTGACCGGGCCCCGGTCGGTTTTGAACTGGACTGTAAGGTCTTCGACCAGCAGCAGGGGCGTTGTTTTCCCCGGCTCCACTGGATGCTTTATCAAATGATCCATCCGTCTAGCTCCTTTTCCCGCCGATGCGGGGGTCAAAGAAATCACGCAATCCGTCACCCAATAGGTTCAGACTGAGCACCGATAAGATCAGCATTACCCCGGGGGCTGCCGCCACCCACCAGGCTTTGTTGATCACCAGCTTGCTGGCCTGGAGGATATTGCCCCAGCTGGCCTCCGGCGCCGGTATCCCGGCCCCCAGAAAACTTAAGGAGGCCTCTGACAAAATAGCGCTGGCAAAGATGAAGGTCGCCTGGATCAGCAGCGGGGAAACCACATTGGGGGCAATGTTCTGCCAAAGGATCCTGAAATTGCCTGCCCCCTGGACATAAACGGCTTCCACATAGGCCTGTTCCTTGGCCACGATGGCGCTGGAACGAACGACCCGGGCGATGCTGGGGGTAAATACAATGGTCAGGGCCAGTACCACATTCCAAAGGGAAGCTCCCAAAGCCGCCATCAAGGCAATGGCCAGGAGGATCCCGGGGATGGCGATCAACCCGTCGCAGATCCGCATGAAAATATGATCCAGCACCTTGTAGTAGCTGGCGTATAAGCCGATGACCAGCCCCAGGGCGGAGGACAGAAGGGATACCGCCAGACCCACTGTCATGGAGACCCTTGCCCCATACATCACCCGAGTCAGCAGATCCCTGCCAAACTCATCGGTGCCCAGGGGATGGAGGGCGCTGGGTGGTTTGAGCCGCTCGGCCACCTTCATGGCATAGGGATCGAAGGGGGAAAGGATTGGTGCCAGGAGGGCGATGAGCACCAGGAGGGCAAGGATGACCACCCCGATCATCAGGCTCCGGTTGCTCCGCAGCTTACGCCACTGCAGCTGACGCTGCTCTTTGATCATACGGGCCTGGATCACCTTGAGATTGTCTTGAATTTTTTCAGTCGGTTTGCCAGATGGTTGGTCGATCTGCATGTCAAAACCCTCACTTTCGGTCAAGGCGCACCCTGGGGTCGATGATGCCATACATCAAATCCACAGCCAGGTTGACGCCCACATAGATCAGCGTGATGAACAGGACTACGCCCTGGATCACCGCAATGTCACGGCGGGTGATGGAGTTTAAGACCAGCTGCCCCATGCCGGGAATATTGAACAACGACTCGATGACCACCGCACCGGTGACCAGGGTGCCGAAGCTCTGTCCCAGAACGGTCAAAATCGGCAGTCCGGCGTTTTTCAGGGCATGTTTGAGCAATACCACATGCTCCTTTAAGCCCTTGGCCCGGGCCGTTTTAATATAATTGTTATACAAAACATCCAGCATGGAGGAGCGTGTCATCCGTGTGATCAGAGCGGCCTGAACCACGCCAAGGGACAGGGCCGGCAGGATCATATAGCGCAGATAGGTCCACAATCCCATGCTCAATGGCCGGTAGCCGGCCACCGGCAGCCAGCCGAGGCGGACGCTGAAGAGGAGCATGAGGAAGAGCCCCAGCAAAAATCCGGGGACGGCCATACCCAGGAGCGTCATGCTCATCAAAACCGTGTCGATGGCTGTGCCCCGCTTGTAGGCGGCAATGATCCCCGTGGGAAAGGCGATGACAACGGCAATCAGCTGGGCCAGGACAGCCAGGGCCATGGTGGGCGGGAAGTGCTCCAGGATAGCCTGGGCCACCGGCTGCTTCATAAAGATGGAGTCTCCCAGGTTGCCCCGGATGACATTGCCCAGCCAGCTGAAATACTGGATATGGATTGGCTGGTTGAAGCCCATTTGCGCATTGAGGGCGTCGATCTCCGCCTGGGTCGCCTCCATGCCCAGCATGGTGGCCGCCGGTCCCCCGGGGGTGATGTGGACGATCATGAAGATGGCGATGGATACCACCAGGAGGACCGGGAGGAGTGAAATGATGCGTTTGATGATATAACTAAGCAATACAATACCTCGCTTCCGTAACTATTATTTTTTAAAGGGCCGGTACGATTTGCGTACAAGCCCTTTAAATTAGTGTTCCAAAGTTCCAAAGTTCCAAGCGTTCTAATGTTTCATGTGTTTCTATTTTATTCCTTGACTGCGGTTTATTTGGCTGCCGCCGCATTCCAGTAGATGGGCAGATCAAAGAAGACAAAGCCTGACACCTTGGAGCTGGTCGCCATGGAGGAATTGTAGTGGCCCAAGGCCGTGGATGAACCGTACTCATACATGAACTTCTGCAGTTTCGACCAGGCAGCCTTGGCAGCAGCCTCGTCGGCAGCGCCGCGGATCGCAGCCAGACCTTCGGCAACCTCAGGGGCATCAAAACCGGCCCAGGAGGAATTGACTGCCAGGATCATGGGCGGGATGATATTGTAGCCGTTGCTGGTGATAAAGATATCCCATTTGCCAAAGTCACCCTTCGTCTCCATAAAGGATGGGAAGTCAAGGGAAACGACCTCGGCGGTAAAGCCTGCCTGGCGCAGCTGCTCCTGAACAACCAGAGTCGCCGCGTACATCTCCTGGTAATCCTGGGTGGTCAACAGCTTGATGGTCTCGCCCTGGTAACCGGCTTCCCCCATAAGCTTTTTGGCTTTCTCGGGATCCTTCTGGTTATAGAGCTCCTGGCCGTCCTTCACCGCCCATTGGGCCTGTTTCAGGTTCATATAGCCCGGGTCCAGGGTGAAATGGGCCTTATCCGCATAGCTGGCCAGCATGATCTCTTCCATATTCAAAGCCGCCATCACTGCCTGGCGCATCTTGACATCGGCCAGGACACCCTGCTTGGTGTTGAAGAAGGCATTCAGCGAACCGCTGGGTTTCGAGTAGAGGGTGATGCCCGCTGCGTCTTTGAGTTCTTCATAGTTTTCCAAGGGCACACTTTCCGTGATGTCATATTCACCGGTTTTCAAGCCGGCGATTCTGGTGGAATGATCCTGGATGAAATAGAAATAAAGGTTCGGCGTCTTGGCCTCTTTCCGGCCGGAGTAAGCACTGGGCTCACTGTCGATCATGGTGTAGCCGTCATACTTGGTCAGGTGGATGTACTGGTCCTGCTTCCATTCTGAGAGCTTATAAGGGCCGGTGCCGATATACTCCTTGACTCCTTCCGGGGTAGCTGCTTCCACCACAGCCTTGGGCATGATCACCGGAAAGAACGTCCTGGTGGAGATGATGGTCATGACATCACTGGTCGCCTTGGGCACCGTCAGGGTGACGGTGGCGTCGTCCACCTTGGCAAACGCCGATCCCCCCAGGAGCATCTTGCCCCGGGCGGAAACATTCAGCCAGCGGTTCATGGAAGCCACCACATCGTCGGCCGTCATGGCCTGGCCATTATGGAATTTGACCCCCTGGCGCAGCTTGAAGGTATACACCAGGCCGTCGTCGCTTACGGTGTAGCTCTCAGCCAGCTCCGGTGTCGGCACATAGTCCTGGTTCATGGTATAGAGCTGTTCAAAAATGTTGCCGGCTATGGTCAACGAGATCTGGGAAGCGGTCAGGGCTCCATCCAGGGTTGGCGGCTGTGCGGTAATGGCGATGTTCAATGTATCTTTATACTCAGGGGACGCAGCGCTCCCGGGAGTGGTCGTATTGACCGCAGATGGGGTGCAGGCAGCCAGGCTGACCGTCATGGCAGCGGCCAGGGCCATCGATAAATATTTCTTCATAATTGGTTCCTTTCCTTTTCATAAATTATTTTTGATTATTATTTAAATTTACAAATTAATACTAACAAATAACCTCACCTACTACAATTCGCTTCACATAAAGTTCACCCTTGGGTTCACTCACCGGCAGCCTGTCTTATTGTCCCCCGGTTCATCCACTGGGTCGATCCAACTGCCAATATGGGGTTATCAATCCTTCCAATCCTCCTCGTCTCCTCCCGGGCAGATTTTTTTTGATTTCCATGCTGCCGGTTTGAAAATTTTTCCATCCCCTGATCCGTCGATCCTCCCATGGTCGGGTGGATATGATTCCCCAAAATTAAAAAAACACCTCGGGCATATAATGCCAGAGGCGATTCATCGCGGTTCCACTCTGATTTTAGAATTTCTTCTCTCATAAAGTACTATCATACTTTTGTTCTTATAACGGGAACTGCCGCCATCCCTACTGAATTCAGGACGGTTACTCCACGGGGCACTTCGATAAACTCCGGAACGGATACTTTCAGCCTGGGTATCCTCTCTGCCGATCCTTGATTTTATTTACTCTACCGTTTCAACGTATCATACAAGAGCATAATACTAGGAATTAAAATCCCTGTCAAATATTTCTTTGAACCTCACTAAGCAAGCCCACTAAGACCACTAATCAAGCCTGTCAGCCAACGCTATGAGGGGATGGGGTCCCGGGCAAGCCGGCTGCCAGTAAGGATGAAGAAGGAGCTGGGGCCCCTCCGGTTTCCCAGGTTGACCCAGCTCCGCATCATATTTATTCTTCTATCTCTTTGATCTCACAATGAATCTCTGACTTCACGGATCTCTGACTTTTCTGTCCTGTGGTATTTCTGCCTTCATGGAGTTCTGTCTTTCCGCTTTGGCTCGAGATGGCTTGATTGATTTTTCCGCAGGCTGAAAAGGTTTGTTTGGTTCAGCCAAGAATCAATTTTAGAACACTGTATTCGTCCAGTAAAAGAGGACCTCACCGTAACAGTCATTGATATAGATTGTTCGGTTGGTATCAATATTTCCCTTGATCACCTTAAAGAAATCCAAATTGGGGTCCATTACCGTATAGTAAATTTCTGATCCGCCGAAGTAGTCGTAGGATTTCAATACCAGGGTATGGCAGGTGACTGAATGGATCACCCCTGGATTGATGGCGGCATTGATCAATAAAATCGGCGGGCTTTCGTTTTGAAGGGCATATTTTACCTCGTCATAAGACATGCCATGGCCAAGTTCGACCATATCAGGGACTCCGAAATATTTGCAGACGTCAATGATGGTTGCCGGGGTGCCTCTGCCCTCGGGAAAAACCTCCAGCACATCATAGATATCAATGGGGGTATAATCCACATCATTTTTTTTATAGTAGTTAATTACACTGGCGGCCGCCGCTGCCCAGCAGGTAGGTCCTTCCTGTTTTACAATCCGGATATCCAAAAAATCACTCTCAATTGGCGCACCGGGATCTTTATAAAACAATTCTTTCTTATAGCCCTTTTCCGTGTAGAGGCCTTCCTCTGCCGGATAAGCCAGAACATTTTCACGGAAATAGCTCAAACGGTAGGTGGCGGAGCCTAGCTTGTCATTCAGCTGGCTGCCCAATCGGGGAATGAACTTGAAGCGTTTGTCCCCAATTTTGGTCTTACAAATGATGGAACCGATTATTTTTTCATCACCATAGAGAGGATAAATTTTCACGGTTTTATCCCGAATGAATCCCGTACCCACTTTAATATAATTCGACGCCTGGGCTCCGAGCTTAATATCCAGATCCCCGTTGGCAACAAAAATACTGCTTAAATAGGACCTTATGATCCTTGGGAACTCAGCCCCAATATACTCATCCACCAATGGATTGTAATTCTCGTTTAAAAATTGGTAATTGTCATTGGATGCCTGGCACTGGATCGGCTTCACGGGAATGACAACCATGGTGATGATTATAAATATGCTTACGAAAATTTTGGCAAACATTATAATCACTTCCTTAATTTCATTATACATTGATTTTCGTGATTATTTTGTCATTTACGTTAATTTATTGATAATATATTCTTTTTTGCCCTGTCTTGGATTCGAACATACTAAATTTTTAGTTTTTTCCCAATTAATTTATCAAAATCAATTTTCACGTCAATTGTTGCTCGGCCAATCGTTATCCAGATTGATTGCCGTATTTTCCACCCATTATATCAAAGCAGCTCCGACAAAAAAGGGGACCCTGCCGCCGTCACTCGATCTGCATAATGCCGACAGATTAGCAAAAAAATGCTCAATCCCCTTCTGATAAGACCACTTAGCCTGGATAAGGGTATATAATATTGTTTATAAATCATTCATGAGGCAGACAAACTATGAAAAAATCAGCGTTCTTCCTGGTCATTTTCCTCCTCTTTGCGCAAACCGCCTGTGCGGATAAGGGCTCCAATAAATATCAAGTCACTCCCTGTGTCACATCAGCGCACCGTGAAATGTCCGATGAGATTCCGAAATTGGGATTGTTCAGTTTGCATGCCGCCACCTTCTATTCGGAAAAGAATTATTATGTTTTACAAGACCCGGCGACCCTGGGGA
>CAZOTM010000036.1:0-13007 GCA_964582675.1 uncultured Clostridiaceae bacterium | reverse complement strand
CTCATCCCGGCAATGGAGAACGGAGCCATTGATCTGATCATCGCCGGCATGTCCGAAACACCGGAAAGAGCCAAAAACGTGGATTTTTCCGATGTCTACTATGATTCCAGCTATGTCATCCTTACGAAGAAGGGAAGCCAGTGGGATGGAAAGAACAAAATTTCCGACTTTGCCGGCGCCAGGGTCATCGTCCAAAAGGGGACCAACTATGAGGTCATCGCCCCACAGCTGACCGGGGCTGAGATCCTCCCACCCCTCACCACCATTCCTTTGATCATCCACGCCATCAAGAATGAGGCGGCTGATCTGACCGTGGTGGAGAAACCAGCCGGGATTTCCATTCTGGTATCCAACGATGACATTGCCATGACCGATTTGGACCCCAACAATTCCTTCGTTTTGGAGGAAGGGGTCACCACCGCCGTTTCCATCGCCCTCAAGAAAGGCGAGACCGAAATGAAGGCCAAGATCAATGAGATCTTAAAGACCATCAGCATAAAAGACCGGGAAAAACTCATGGAAGATGTTATTAAGATCCAGCCGGATGGGGTTTAGGCAAACAGCTCAACAGAGACGGCGATCAGCTTTTCGGGGAATCCCTGGACAGTATGAGGCGCACTTTGAATAGAATCGGATGATTGAATCAACCGATCCAAAGAAACAAGGGACTGCAGTGCGTTTGGCACGGCAGTCCCTTGTCGTTGGGGGATATCCGGTATGACTGAACATGAAAAGGATAGGATCGGGCCCAAAGGGCTATTTATGATAGGCTTCGTGGTTCATGATCTTAAAGGCCCGGAAGACTTGCTCCAATAATAGGATGAGCCCGGTGTCAGCTGACAATTCGATGGTAGTCAGGCGGATTTTGACATTGTCAGGGAGGTCGGGAACATCTGCAGTCAATATGCTTAAATCGGAGGTCCTCATCATAAAGTCGGAAATGACCCCCGAGAGCTCGACCGAATTAAGATCCCTTCCCGTCGGCGACAACACCAGGGCAGGTTCCTGCCCGTAGCGGCTCAGGGGCAAAAACTCCACCTTGGCAAAGCGTGAGATCCGTTTGCAGTATTCCTGGGAGGCCTTCCGGGCAAAGACCGATTTTCGATTATGGTCCGTGTAGATCTTGATTTTCATCCTGCTACCAGCCTTGGTGTTTTCACCATGATAGCAGGATTAAGGATGAGATTGCAACCGACAGAACAGTCGAAGCATTGTCAGAGAGGCCGGGCAGGGTAAAGGGGAAAAGGGAAAGGGTTGTCAGGGGGTAAAAGAAAGCATTGGCAGTCAGGATAAACCGACAGAATTATTCAGTCCTACGGAGTAGTCAAACGGAAGGGTTCTACGGAATTGGCAGTCAGGGGAAAAGAAATTTGACTTTATTATTATTTATGATATGCTTATGAAAAATATATGAGATAGAGGTAGCGGTGCAGATGAGTATCCCGAAGAGCCGGCAGGCGTTGAAACGGGTGAAAGGCAACCACCGCCGAATATGAAATGCAGGGCACTGTACTCATATGGGGCTTCAGGAAAAACCTGATGAACTCCTTTCAGCAATGGAAGTGGCGCTAGAAGGAACTGTTTCGTAAAAACGAGATCGTCTGGCACGGTCTCTTATTTTTTTGCAAAATATTATTTTAGGGGAGAAGGAAATGAACAAACGACTTATGGCAGCTGCACTTACGGCTATGTTAGCGCTTACGGGATGCAGCGGTGGGGCGGCGGCGACAACTGCTGCAGGAACGGCTGGGGCTGGAGCAGCCAACGGGAAAATCGTCGTAGGGCTGGAAGCCAATTATGCACCTTATAACTGGGCTCAGAACGACGAAGCCAATGGAGCTGTAAAAATTGACGGGGCAGCCGGTTATGCCGGAGGCTATGATGTGGAGATTGCCAAGCTGATCGCCAAGGGCCTTGGCAAAGAGCTGGTAGTCAAGCAGGTTTCCTGGGAAGGACTTATCCCGGCCGTGGAAAATGGGGCCATTGATCTGATCATCGCTGGCATGTCCGAAACCCCGGAAAGAGCCAAGAATGTTGATTTTACCGATGTCTACTACGATTCCAACTATGTGCTTCTGACCAAGAAGGGCAGCCAATGGGACGGCAAGAACAAAATCACTGACTTTGCCGGAGCCCGGGTGGTTGCCCAGAAGGGGACCAACTATGATGTGGTCGTACCCCAGCTGGTGGGAACCGAGCATCTCGCGCCCTTGGGCACTGTGCCGCTGATCATCCATGCCATTAAAAATGAAGCAGCGGATCTGACTGTGGTGGATAAGTCCGTGGGTATCTCCATATTGGTAGCCAATGAGGACCTGTCCATGCTGGAAATCGATCCGAACCACTACTTCGTTTTTGAAGACGGTGTTACCACAGCTTGTTCCATTGCCCTGAAGAAAGGGGAAACCGATCTGAAGTCCAAGATCAACGAGATCCTCAAAACCATAAGTATCGAGGATCGGGATAAGATCATGGAAGATGTTGTAAAAGTTCAGCCGGAAGGTGTTTAAAATTGGAAACCATCAGAAAGGCCTTTGAGCTTTTCCAAAAAAATCAGAATATGTTTGTCCAGGGAGCGGTGACGACATTGATCGTCGCCCTCACCGGCACAGTCCTGGGACTTTTCATCGGCTTTATTTTATCAGCCCTGCGGGGCCTGCGGATCTCAAAAAAAGACCACCTGGTGGTTCAGATCCTCAAGCGCATCATCAAGTTTTTATCCGTTGCATACATTGAAATTGTCCGGGGCACACCAATGATCGCCCAGGCGGTTTTCCTCTACTATGCCCTGTATCGGTCCCTGAAATGGACCCCCCTGGTGGCCGGTATTGTCATCGTCTCCTTCAACACGGGGGCATACATGGCGGAGATCATCCGCTCCGGGATCCAGTCGGTGGACCCCGGGCAGCGGGAAGCGGCATTGACCATCGGCATGTCCGAATCCATGACCTTCCGCAGCATCATACTGCCCCAGGCCATCAAGAATGCCTTCCCGTCCATCGGCAATGAATTCGTGGTCAATATCAAGGATACCTCCGTATTGAACGCCATCGCCCTGACCGAGTTATTCTTCCAGGGTATGTCCGTAGCCGGTTCGACTTATAACTTTACGGAATCCATGCTGATCATCGTGGTGATTTATTTCATCCTGACCTTCACCACCACCAGGATCCTTTATGTCATTGAGCGGCGTCTGGATATGCCCATAAAACCGATCCAGGCTGAGTAGGAGGCAACATGAAACAGATCGTAGTCAAGGATATCCACAAGTATTTTGACGGCTTGGAAATTTTAAAGGGAATCGACCTGGAGATCGCCAAGGGCGAAATCCTTACCTTCATCGGACCTTCCGGCGGGGGCAAGAGTACCCTCCTCCGCTGTATCAACCTCCTGGAGGAGTATGAGGAAGGGCAGATCCTGTATAACGGGAAGGACATCAAGGAAAACTCCTTTAATCTGGAGCAGTACCGGAGAGAAGTCGGCATGATCTTCCAACGGTTCAACCTGTTCAACAACCTGAATGTTTTAGAGAATCTCAACATTGGCCAGATCAAGGTGTTAAAGCGGACCAAGGAGGAAGCCACCGTAAAATCGGAGCAAATGCTGAAGAAGGTCGGGTTGGAGCAATTTGCCAACCAGAAAGTGCAGCGGCTGTCCGGCGGGCAGATGCAGCGGGTGGCCATCGCCAGATCCCTGTGCATGGACCCCGAAGTCATCCTCCTGGATGAACCCACCAGTGCCCTGGACCCGCAAATGGTGGACGAGGTGCTGGAAGTCATTAAGGATCTGTCGCAAACCGGCCTGACATTGGTCATCGTCACCCATGAAATGCGCTTTGCCAGGGATATATCCGACCGCATCGCCTTCCTGAAGGATGGCCGGCTGTTGGAGGAAGGTCCCCCGGATAAGATCTTTTCCAATCCGGAAACTGAGGATATGAAGCAATTTTTAAAGAAATATCTGGAGACTGTTTAAAAGCAGTCTTTCTTTATTCCCTGGAATCCTATGACTAAGGGGAATGGCTGAATATAAATCAAGCCGCATAAAGCAAGCCGCTTCAAACAAACCGCATCAATCAAGCCGCATCAAATGGGCCGGTCATCAGATGGAAAGTCGGGCCGGCTTTAACATGACAGCCGGGTCAACAGCAGGGAGGAGATAGCATGGAGTTACTGAAAATTATCGAAATTGAGAAAATTTATGAAAGCATAAAACCGGATATCGAGGGTCTGAATCGGTTTGTCTACGATCATCCGGAGCTGGGTCTGGAGGAGTATGAATCCTCTAAAGCCCATGCCCACCTTTTGGAGAGTCATGGCTTTAGCGTGGAAATGCCCTATCTGGGGATGGCCACATCATTTCGGGCCGAGTTTGATACCAAGCGGGGAGGCCGCAACATCGCCTTTCTCTCCGAGTATGATGCTCTGCCAGGGATCGGCCATGGCTGCGGCCATAATATCCTGGGGGCCTCCACCACGGGAGCAGGGATCCTCCTGTCGAAACTCATCCCCAAAGGCAAGGTAACGGTCCTCGGCACGCCGGCGGAAGAGACCCTGGGGGGCAAAGTCATCCTGGCCAACGGCGGAGCCTTTGCGGATGTCCATGGGGTGTATTGCACCCATCCGGATAACGAGTGGTACTCCAGCGGCCATTCCCTGGCCATGGAGTCGGTGGAGTTCCGGTTCCATGGGAAGACCGCGCACGCTTCGACCCAGCCGGAGGAAGGCATCAATGCCCTGGAAGGGGTATTGTTATTGTTCCATAACATCAATGCCATCCGGCAGACCTTCACCAGCCTCCAACGGGTCACCGGGATCATCAAAGACGGAGGGGAAGCCGCCAATGTAATTCCGGACTTTGCTTGCGCCAGATTCCATATCCGGGCGGCTTCCCGAAAAGATCTGGCGGCATTGTCGGCGAGGATTCGGCAATGTGCCGCGGCGGCGGCCATGGCCATCGGCTGCAGGCTGGATACGGTCCATTATGAAGAGACTTTTTTGGACCTGCGGACCAATCGGGCCATGTCCAGGCTGTTTGATGAGACCATCGGGGAACTTGGGGTTGAAATGGTTCCCTTCACCGGCAACCCGGGCTCCCTGGATATGGGCAATGTCAGTTATCAAGTCCCCAGCGCCAACCCCAGCTTTAAAATTTCCAACGGGCACCACCATAGTCTGCACACTGCGGAATTCCGGGATTTGACAATTACCCCAACTGCCCTGGAGAATATGGGGAAAACAGTCATTACAATGGCAAAATGCGCCTGGGAGATCATGGCAGACGATGGGTTGTATGCTGAAATTTATGAGGAATTCATAAATAACGTGGTAAACGCTGCAAATTAAAGGAAAAGCCGCCCGGGCTTTATAATTATCTGATATCCATAGCGTATAATGACTTAGAACTGTTAGTACAGTTTAAAGGAAGATAAAGTGCGATGAAAATCACTAACCTAGGAACTAGAGGCATCATGATAACATATGACGACCTGGTGGACACCGAGTATATGTGCACCAGCAATATCTATATCGTCAGAGGCGAAACTGAGAATGTGGTGATCGATACATTTCTGGGACCAAAGATCATGAAGGCAACCCTGGAAAAGCTGGGACTTTCCTCGGACAGCTTTAAAAAAGTGATCAACACCCACAGCGACTGGGACCACATTTGGGGAAACTCGGCCTTTTCCAAAGCTGATATCATCGGCCATACCAAGCTCAGAAAAAGCGTGCTGGAATCGGCAAAAAAAGATTTGGAAGAGCTGGAGATGTACGCTTCCGGGGAAATTATCCTGAAGCCCCCGACCATAACCTTCGACACCAAGCTGATCCTGCCTGATCTGGAGTTGGAACTCTTCTCCACCCCCGGGCATACGGAGGATTCCATCAGCATCTATGATGCCAGGGATAAGATCCTCATCACCGGCGACAATTGCGAAGACCCCATCCCCAGTTTTATCGATCCGTTTTTGCTGGAGGAGCATTTGAACTCATTGCAGAGCTACCTGGCCTATGATTTTGAATACATCATCCCCGGCCATGGGGAGAAAATGACCAGAGCGGAACTGATGCTGAATATTGAATATATCAATGATCTCATTCACTACGAGGACAGAGACTTGAAAAAGTACGACACGGGAAAAACCAAGCTGAATCACAACGTCAACATGACGTACCTTTGGGAATAACCTGCTTTTGGAATGACACACCTTGGGAATGATGTATCCTGGAAAAATTCAGCCTGGGAATGATACAACCCTTGGATCAAGATACCCATGGAACAAGATGCCTTTGGGATCAGCCAAATGAACAAGGAGGGCACACGATTGGCAGAAAAAATGACTCCGGACCGGATGCTGGAAATCCTCGATATGCTGGCCGATGAACTGCCTGAGGTTTTTTTCGACAATCTGAACCTGGGGATCTCAGTCTTGGAAGATACTCCGCTGGATCCGGCTTCAAGACCTGGGAATCCCCTCTACATCCTGGGCCGGTACATCAAGGACCGGATGGGCCGGCGGATCGAGATCTACTATGGATCCTTCATGGCGGTATTTGGTTATCTGGATGAGGCAGCCATGACGGTAAGGCTGCGGGAGACATTGCGTCATGAATTCCGCCACCACCTGGAAAACCAGGGCGGTGAACGGGATTTGGAGTACGAAGACCTGGATCAGCTCATCAAATACCTGAATGATGTGAAGTAGGCAGCAATCAATGTACTTTCCCAACCCGGAATAGTACCAATCCAAAACTGACCGGACAAGGAGGGGCCTTCCAAAAGGCTATTTCTTGTCCGGTCAGTTTTGGAGCCGATATTATCTTTTAAGAATCTGTCCCTTCCAATTTGAATGTTCCCCGCCATGGTTTGGGGATATCTTTTGACTTTTATTCTGTCTATCTTTTGTTTATATCATTTTATGGGTTACAATTGAACTAATAAACTTTAAGACAGGTGATTGCATATCATGAGTGGTAACCTCAACGATCAAAAGTATTTTAAAGTCAGGGACAAGGATTATCTTGTCCTACTGGCAAAGCAGTTCCCCAACATCGCCGCCGCCTCCACGGAAATCATCAATTTCTCAGCGATTTTAAATCTGCCCAAGGGGACAGAGCATTTTATCTCCGATATCCACGGAGAATTTGAATCCTTCAACCATGTCGTTCGAAATGCGTCAGGGGTCATCAAGACGAAGATCGACGAGATTTTCGGATCCACCCTGATGGAAAACGAAAAGAAGACATTGGCCACCCTGATCTATTACCCGGAAGAAAAGCTGCTGGAGCTGGAGAAGACGAACAAGCTGTCCAGGGATTGGTATCGGATCACCCTGTTTCGGCTGCTGCAGGTTTGTAAGCTGGTAGCCACCAAATATACCAGGTCCAAGGTCCGGATGGCCCTGCCGGAAGACTATGCCTACATCCTGGATGAATTGATCAGTGAAAATGAAAACCGGCAAAATAAGCATGAATACTATAACCGAATCATCGACTCGATCATCGAGCTGGGGCGGGCGGAATCCTTTATCGTTGCCATCAGCAAGCTGATCCAGAGGCTGTCTGTGGATCGCCTCCACATCCTGGGGGACATCTATGACCGGGGCCCGGGCGCCGATACGATCATCGACGTCCTGATGGATTATCATGCCGTGGACATCACCTGGGGCAACCACGACATCCTGTGGATGGGGGCAGCGGCCGGTTCCAGAGCCTGCGTCGCCAACGTGATCCGGATGCAGGCCAGATATGACATTTTGGATGTCCTGGAGGACTCCTACGGCATCAACCTGATGCCCCTGGCACAGCTGGCGGTGGACGTCTATTCCGATGCCGACCTGTCCAAGTTCATGCCCGGGGGCTTCCGCCTGAACGAAAAGAGCGAAAGCGAGATCAAGCTCACTGCCATGATGCACAAAGCCATCGCCATCATCCAGTTCAAAGTCGAGGGTCAGCTCATTGCCGACCATCCGGAATACCACATGGACGACCGGCGCCAGCTCCATCTGGTGGACTATGAGAAGGGGACCATTACCCTGGGCAATACGGAGTACGAGTTAAATGACCGCGGGTTCCCCACCATTGATCCCCTGGATCCATACCGTCTCACCGAGCAGGAGGAATATGCCATAGGCAGGCTGACCTCATCCTTTGAACATTCCAAGCGAATGGATGAACACATCCGGTTCCTCTTCACCAAGGGCGCCATGTATTTGATTTTCAACGGCAATCTGCTCTTCCACGGCGGGATCCCCCTCGAGGAGGACGGCTCCTTTATGGAGGTCGAGTTTGACGGAGAATCGTTTAAAGGCAAAGCCGCCTTCGATAAATTTGAACAGCTGGCCAGGTCGGGGTACTTCAATAACGACGCAGCGGAAAAGAAGATCGGCCAGGATATCATGTGGTACTTGTGGTGCGGCCCCAAATCACCCCTGTTCGGCAAAGATCGGATGACGACCTTTGAACGGTACTTCATCGACGATAAATCAACCTATACGGAACCTAAGAACAGCTATTACCCCCTGCGGGAGAATGAGGATGTCCTGCGGATGATCTTCCAGGATTTCGGACTTGACTTTCAGACCGGCCATATCATCAACGGGCACGTCCCGGTAAAGGTGAGAAAGGGCGAGTCCCCCGTCAAGGGCAACGGCAAGATCTTTGTCATCGACGGCGGATTTGCCAAGGCTTATCAAAAGGAAACGGGGATCGCCGGCTATACCCTGATCTACAATTCCCAGGGCATGCACCTGGCCAGCCATGAACCCTTTACCTCCACTGCCGTGGCCATTGAGGAGGAAAAAGATATCCTCTCCACAATCACTGTGGTGGAAGAGCCCAAAAGCCGGTTGATCATTTCCGAAACAGACATCGGCCGGGATTTAAAGGAGCAGATCAATGACCTGATGCAGCTCCTTGATGCCTACAGGAATGGAGTCATCAAGGAAAGGGACTGATCAAGGACTGGTCAAGGACCGATCAAGGAAAGGGACGGATTTATGCTTAGGATAGACAGCGGAAAATGACTGCCGGTATCCCATGAAAATTTGGGATGATCTCCAATTTTTCAAAAAGATGGGAATTGATTTTCCCTGATTGTTGATGTAATATACCCATATAGACATATGCCTATATGGGTATATTAACTTTAGAGATTCAGTGAAAGCTGCCAACAAGTGATTTATATGGGGGGTAAAAATGAGAAAAAAAACTAAGTTGTATCTGCTCACCGGCTTCCTGGGAGCCGGCAAGACCACTTTCCTGACCAGTGTGTTGAACGATTTAACTGGGAAAAAAGTTGCCGTGATCATGAACGAATTCGGCAAGATCGGCATCGACGGCCCAATCATTAACAAAGAGGGCATCGAGCTGGTGGAAATCAACCGGGGCTCGATCTTCTGCTCATGCCTCCAGCTCAGCTTCGTTGCGGCGTTGATCGAAATGGCGGACCGGGACATGGAGTATGTGTTTGTGGAAAGCTCAGGCCTGGCGGATCCCTCCAACATCGGCGAGTTCCTGACCGCTGTGGAAGCCAACAAAGGCGAGGTTTATGAGTATGCCGGAGCCATCTGCATCATCGATGGGGTGAACTTTTTAGACCAGGTCAAGGACATCGTCACGGTGGAACGACAGCTGAAGTATTGCCATCTGGTCATCATCTCCAAGGTGGATTTGATCGATGAGAGAACCTTGGAAGAGATCAAGGCAAAAGTCCGGGAAATTAATGATAAAGCCGATATCATCGAATCCGTTCACGGCAAGTACGATTACGATTTCCTCAGCCGGGACCTGATCGCCAGTCAGTGGATCGAAGGCGAGGATACCACCAATACTCCGGAAAACAAACCGAAGACATTGTCCCTGACCTACGATGGGGAACTGACCAAAGAAACCCTCACGAAGTTTTTGGATGCCATCAAAGGCGACAGCTATCGGATCAAGGGATTCTTTAAGCTGGAGGATGGCTGGAATCAAGTTGACGTGGTCAACCGGATCATCGACTACAAACCGACCGACAAGGGCGGCAATGCCTCGGAAATCGTTATAATATCCAAAATCGGCGCCCAAATCATCAAACCCATCTTCAGTGCCTGGAACGAGATCGTCGGGAAAGAGATGAAACTGAGATAAGCGGCTTTGTGGAAAGGGTGGGAGCGTGAACAAACTAACTGATTTTTTCAAATTGCTGTCGGATGAAACCAGGCTCCGCATCATGGTGCTGCTATTGCACGGGGAGTTTTGCGTCTGTCAATTGACCGGAATCACCGGACTCCCCCAGCCCAATGTATCGAAACATCTGGCCAAGCTCAGGGATATGGGGTTCGTCAAGGATGAGCGCAAGGAGCAGTATATTTTTTACTCCCTGACCATCCAGGATCCGATCTTTTCCAGCATCCTGGAAACCATCGTATTGAACCTGACGGATTATCCGGTGTTAGTTTCCGATGGGGAAAAAAGCCAGTCAGCGGCAAAATATATCGAGATGGCAGGCAGCTGCCAATAAACGGGCACCCCGGGGGATCATTGATCCTCCGGGGTGTTTTGCTGATCGAGTATTCAGATTGTCAGGCAGATCGTCAGGCAGATCGTCAGGTAAGGCGGCAATTTGAAAATCAAGGGATTCAGACTGCCCCCCCGGGTCCAGCCGGGAGAACTTTTTCCCAGGCTTCTGCGTCAGCCTTGGCTTTAGTTTTTTTGCCAAAGCTGAACTTACTCGTGGTAACGTTTTTAGCAGCGTTTTTGGCAGCTCCGGCAAAGGACTTGATGATATGCAGGCTGTTCTCTGTGATGATGGCGCCGATTTTGGAAACCGCTTCCAGTGAGGAGCTGCGCCGGACGGCTTTTTTATCCGGGATCGTCAGTGAACCCAGGTAGCGCTTGGTGATAAAACCGCACCGTAACGTCAGGAGGGCGTTGATCGACCCTTCCATGACGGAGAGGACGATGAGATTGGTGACCGGCACAGCGCCGGGAACTACGCTCATGATCGAGCCGCCGATCAGGGAAGATACCAGGGGTTCCACCTGGTCCTCGATGAGATCCAGATCCTCAATGCCCCTGGCGATGAGGACGGTTCCGGCCACATTGGCATAAATGTACAACAGCTTTCGCAAAGACGGCCTGGCCTCATAAAGATGAGTGATCCGCCAGATGAGCTTGATCAGGGAAGTCAATACAAAGATACCATCCAATGAGCCGTTTTGGGAGACCGCCGTAGTCAGGAAGACCTGGGTGGCTTCCGTTTTAATGAACCGGTCCGCCTCGGTTTCCAGGACCCGGAACGCATTCTCGGCTTCCAATTCCTTGTTTTCCCCGGTCATGGCCAATTCCTTCCCTGCCAAAAACGTGTTGCTCTTGAGGATCTCGTGGATCGAAGCCACATATTCGGGATAATCGGGAGAATCCTTAGCCGATGGCACTTCAGGGACGGCTCGATAAAGCATGATCTTGAACATGGGGTAGATGATCAGCCCGGCGAAGATCAGTCCCAACAGTAATAAAACGGCATACCCCAGGACCTCATGGATGCCAAAAGCCCAAGTGACCAGCTGGATGCTTTGGTTCAGCACGATCACTAAGAACAATGCCAGAAAGCCGATCAACGGCAGAATGATCCACCTGGGAAAGCTTGATTTGATTTCTTTCATTTGAATTCCTTCCTTCGAAAATAAACGGTATGTTAATGGATCCATCGTCCATGACACTTATACTATAGCAAATTTATTGTAAAATATTCGGGAATGGAGAACCTTTCATAATTTAAAGACTTTAAGTGGTGTGAACTGATACAAGCGCTCCCTTAAAGCGGAGGACCATTGGGCGATCTGTCGGCAAGCTGGAAAATTTGGACCCCTCTGGTAAGATTGGAGGAAATCCGTGGTCCAGAAGTGACAGCGGCAACTCCCCATTTGTTGCAACCGACAGCATGGGTTGACCGATCCAATAGCCGCCGGAGTACCCGCCGGGCTCTTGGCCGCCTTTTTACAAAAAGACGGCTGGTCAGGCCAGGGATGGTTGGTTATAATAAGTAAAGTGGATGCAAGGGATGCAATGAGAGGATTATTTATACTTTTGGTTGTACTTCAGGCAATAGTTTAGTAGTATAATAATGTCAGGCACCTAGAGGTGCCTTGACCATGCTACCATGGCTCAGTCGGTAGAGCAGCTGATTCGTAATCAGCAGGTCAAGGGTTCGATTCCCTTTGGTAGCTCCATTCTTCAGGTGTGTATTTCTACACACCTGTTTTATTTTCGGGGACACTGCAACCAGGCGCAAATCGATTCAGTGGAGAGGCACAGGATTAATCTGCTCGTTGGAAAAACAAATAATCAAAGATTTTTGAAGGTTATAAGAGAAAATACCTAGAGTCGTGATGGTTCTGAGGATTTTTACTGCTTATTTTCTGAACGTGAAAACTTCATTTTTAACCTGAAGTCCCGGCGAATTATACCTATTTAGGACATTCTACTGCCATGGCAGCATAGAGTGTCTTTTGTTTTTCGGTGATTTCTCCGATTTGTGGTTTCTTGCCAGGGTGGTGATAGCGCTCGATCACGTCCAGATCGTCGATCAGTTCCTGCATGGTCTTATTTTTAAATAGACCTCCCTGATCCATGGCCTTCTTGATGTAGGACATGAAGATCAGCGCAACAAACTGGACGAACAGCTTCCCCTCCAGGTTTTCTTCGGATTCCACGGATTCCCGCCGCATGTTCAGACGTTCCTTGAGGTCGCCAAAAGCTTTCTCGATGAGGTCTTTGGCCCGATAAATTTCCAGTGCTTCCACCGGATCCTTAATGTCGTTACTCAGCAGCACAAAATAACCGCAGTCCTTCAAGGCCTTGTCGATGGCTTCCAGTTTGGTTCGAACTAAACTCTCCTCACTGGAGTATCTGCGATCTCGTAGTACTTCCCATAGAGCTTCTTATGGTCTGAAGTTCGTTTGCCAGTGGTCAGTTCATCCTCCAGCATGTCCAATAGTCTGTTCAACTAGCCCTAAGAACAAT
>CAZOTM010000035.1:0-13323 GCA_964582675.1 uncultured Clostridiaceae bacterium | reverse complement strand
ATTTCGGAATAAAATGGTAAGTCAATTGGACGACAAAATGGGCCGGCAGAAGCAGTAATAATCCAATGTTCCTGATGTATAAGCAAAAATATCTTTACCAGACGACGTAACATATGAATTACATGTACTTTCGTTCCATTCGAAACCCAAAGTAAAACCTGTAAATGTTGTATAAGCATCATTATAAGTAACATAACCTGTGTGTGAGTCTCCGGATGTTCCATAAGCCACCCTTAAGTTAACTGAACCACCTGGAAAGACACTCTTTTGAGCAACTAATACATCATAATCAGAAGCCATTTGAGTTATTATGTCTAATTTCTGAATTGGCTGTTCTGGCTTCAGTTCAGATATTAATTTCATAGCAAACTTATCTGCATCAGATTCAGAATCAAAATGCATTAGATCAGATATCTTTATTAAATTTCCCTTATTGTCTTCAATGGATTCCGCTTTGTCTATAGATATTTTTAGGTTGTTGTTTTCAGCAATTTCAGGCACTTTGAGAACGGTACTTGATAGTGGGGGTTGTAGCCCTTGTGCAAAGGTAATTGAATTTACATTCATGCTAAAAAGCAAAACCAGAAACATAATGACGATTTTCTTTAAACATAATAAATATCCTCCCAATATATAGTATTAAACATAATTATAATAATCATCACATAAATCATTAAAAGTGTCAATGAATAAGATGTTTTATTTATATAAAATAATAATATATATAATACATGCAAATGATAATATCACGGCAATACACAAATGTTGGCACATCCGAACCAGTGGAATCATAATGTGTCACAGAATGTTGCATGGCACAGTCACTAAAAGATACTATAATGCTTGAAGAAATCATCGTTTAAAACACCGGCTTAAAGCCAAAACCACTCCTCATGTGGGCTTTGTAAATAAAGCCTGTTTGCTATTTACTTTTTTCTTGCGGATAGACCATGAGGCGGAAAATTACTCGCTATAGGATGGGTTTCAGTTGAAATTTGTAACTCGACGTCCTTTATTTGCGTTTATTCCGAGAGCCGATTTGCATTCATAGGAGGACTAGGAAATTGTCCCATTTTGGATCAGGGTCGTTAGGAATTTCCCGACTTTTATTTGATTAATGACCTTGCCAATGAGGATCCCAAGGTCCCCATCATCATTTTGACCCTTGTCATTGACGATCTTATCCAGGTTGGTCCTAGTCCTCACCAATAGCTCCTGTCTGGGCTTGTCATCCTTCAATTTCCCGGTTTCTATTACTGCAGAGCCCCTAGCGGAGGCCTGCTTCCGGATCCAAGATTTCAATGAGATTCATCTGGCAAACACCGACAACAGAATATCCTCCCGTTGGCAAAGCTTCTCGATTTGACCGTGGTAAGGGAGGAGATGTTTTTATATCATAGCGCTCATTTTCCTGGATTCTCTGAAACTGTATCCTGCGATCATTCCCCCATCGCCGACAAGGCAGCTTCTTTGGAGTGAAATAGGTGAAATGAATTCACCGGAATTCACCCGAATTGATTAAATTGATATGATAAATATTGAGCAGCATAATTGGGAAGAGGAATTTCGCTGACTGTTCTGGCCAGTTTGGCAGGGCTTAATTCGGATCGGTATGTGGCAGACCCATCGGTTTCCAAGCTTATTTTTGAAGGGTTGAAAACCAGCATGTTCAGCCCAAGGGCTATGATATAATATATTTATCCACAGTGGGCGGCTGGCGCCGTGTAGGGTGGTGGCGTAAAGTTAAAGGAATGGGTGAATAACCAGATGAAAAATTGGCAAAGGATGATCCTGAAGCTCGCATCCTCTCCCCGTATCGATATGAAGCGGGATTATAAGCTGGCTAGAATGCTCCAGCAGGCGGTCTCCCCGGAGATCAATAAACCATATCAGGTCATCGACAAGGTGATCCGGTTCGATGACAGTGATTATTCCATACCGGTCCGGGCGTTTTTCCCGGATGATGAGAGAAAGCCCGGGGCCTTGATTTTTTTTCACGGCGGCGGCTGGGTCATCGGGGATATTGGCAGCTATACGCCTGCCTGCGTCGAATTGGCCAATGAAACGGGGATGGCAGTGTTCTCCGTGGATTACCGGCTGGCTCCGGAGAATCCCTATCCATCAGGCCTCTACGACTGCTTTTATGCAACCGCTGCCCTGATGGAAAACCTGGACTGGATCGGGGTGGAGGAAGGAGACGATATCGTCCTGATTGGGGACTCCGCCGGAGGCAACCTGGCGGCGGTGGTATCCATGATGCTACGGGACAGAGGCCGCCCCCTGCCGAAAAAACAGATCCTCCTGTATCCTGCCACTTACTGGGATCATTCGGAAGAATCCCCCTACGCCTCCGTCCGGGAGAACGGGAACGACTTTGGTCTGACCATGAAAAAGTTAAATGAATATATGGAGTTGTATGTGCCGGATCCGGAAATGCGCAAGGATCCCTATATATCTCCCTTGATGGCAAAGGACATGCAGGGTCTGCCGGATACCTTGATCATCACTGCGGAGCTCGATCCATTGCGGGACGAGGGGGAAGCCTACGGCGAGGCTTTGAGGGCTGCAGGCAGCGGGGTCCGGATCGTCAGGATCCATGATGCGGTGCATGGCTTCCTGACCCATCCCAAACTGGACGATTCTCTGGAGCAGGCTTACGGAGAAATCAGAAAGTTCCTTGGGATCAATGGTTAATGATTGGAATTTTAGGCTCGTGAGGTGGTAAATAGTGAATCGTAAAGGATGGGCAAAGCTGGACAATGCGTCCAAAATATTTCTCGCGACCATGACCAGCCGGGATACCAAGGTCTTCCGCCTCAGCGCCAATGTGCGGGAAGAGGTGGATCCGGCGATCCTGCAGGCAGCCTTGGATCGGACTTATGAATATTTCGGCCTCTACCACGCTGTAATGCGGCGGGGGATTTTCTGGTACTACCTGGAGGACAGCGATTTAAGGCCCAAGGTGGAGCCGGATCTTGAGGTGCCCTGTGCCGGCCTCTACAAGCGGGATGAAAAGAACCTGCTGTTCCGGGTGACCCACTACGGCAAGAGGATCCATCTGGAGGTGTTCCATGCCCTGTCGGACGGTACCGGCGCCATGTGGTTTCTGGATAACCTCCTTTACCACTATATTGACCTCAGATATCCTGAGGCGCTAAAGGGCAAGGAATCAGCAGTTGAAGGCAAGGGGTCGCAGAATGAGCTCCTCGATGATAGTTTTGAAAGGCATTTCGGGGGCAGGGAGGATTGGTGGGACTTCAACCCGGTCCAAAGCACCCTGGGGACGGTCACCAAGGTGGGCAAAGCAGTGGGCAAGGCGGCGGTGAATATCGGCGGGAAATCCATCAATGCGGTGACTGAATCGGTGGGGCTTTCCCAAAGGAAACGGCGGGAAAAAATCTACCGGGTCAGGGGGACCAAGACCCCTGATGGCAGGATCCGCATCGTTGAGACTGAAATGGCGGTGGATGCGGTTTTAAAACTGGCCAAGGCGGCAGGCACTTCCCTGACGATCTATCTGACGGCACTTTTTATAGAAGCTGCCCATCGGGAGGCGCCACGGCGGAGAGATGACTGGACTATAGCCGTATCCATACCCATCAACCTTCGGCAGTTTTTCAAATCCAGCACTGCCAGGAACTTTTTCAGTACAGTCCCGGTAGCCTACACCTATGGCTTAAAGGGAGACGGGGGGGACACCATTGAGGAGATTGCCAAAACCATTGGCGAGGAGTTCAAAGGCCAGCTTACCCCGGATAAAATCCGGGACAAACTGGCTCAGCTGAAAGCTTATGAGGAGAATCCACTCTTAAGGATCCTGCCAAGGTACTTGAAAGACCTGCTGCTGAGAACGGTGAATGCTCTGAACAACCGTAAGCTAAGCCTGGCCATCTCCAATATGGGGAAAATCAACCTGCATGAGGACATTGACGGTTATGTGGACCAGCTCTATGCCATCACAGCGGCGGCCAGACCGCAGTTCCTGTCGGTCAGCCACGCCGGCAGACTGGTGGTATCCTTCATGTCACCCTTCACAGAGACGGATATCCAAAGAAACTTTGTTGGTCTCCTCACGGAACAGGGGGTAGCAGTAAGAGTAGCGGCCAACAAGGTGGATGTTGGAGAATTGGGAAATTTGGAAGAGGAGGTAGGTGCCTGATGAGCCGATGCAATACCTGTAAAGTCGAAGTAACCGGGGACTGGGCGATCTGTCCCCTATGCCGCAATCCTCTGAAACCTTCGGTCATGGAAGAGCCAAACCCCTTTAAAGACATTCCCCTGCGGTTTCAGCGCAACCTGGCCATCAAGATATTGACCTTCATTTCCCTGATCATGGTGACCGGGTCTTTCCTCATTGTCAGGATCAGACCCACCAGGATCAATCTCCCCTTTCTGGTGGCACTGGGCACGTTAAGCATGTGGGCCGTCGCCGCCTCCATCATCTCCAAACGGCGGAACATTGCCAGGAGCATCGTCTACCAGATCGCCATCCTGTCGGCGCTGGCGGTGTTCTGGGACAATTATTTGACCTGGACGGGCTGGTCTGTTGACTATGCCATCCCGATCATCTGCATGAGCGCCCTGACGGCCATGTTCATCGCCAACCGGGTGGTGAAGCTGAGGGCAGGGGACTATCTGCTTTACCTGCTCATTTCCGCAGTGGCAGGCATGATCCCCCTATTGTTCCTGGCCCTGGGCTGGGTAGAATACCAGATCCCATCCATCCTTTCCATATTCCTCAGCTTCATCATGCTGGCAGCCATTGTGATTTTCCGGGGGAAAGAAATCTTTCTGGAACTGTCCAAACGCATGCACTTATAGCCCATGGATGTATCAATGGCAAGATAAGTCAAGCTGTCCCGGACTACAGCCTGGATCGTGCTTCCTTTTTCAGGGACTTAAAATACACCGGCAATGTCAGGTTCTAATCTGATTTTGCCGGTGTATTCCATTTATCGTTCATTTATCTTTCTATCTTCTAAACTTCTTTCATCTTTCATTTGTCAGTTTGGAGCTTGTTTCGTTTGTTGATTTCGAGTCTATCCTTTGACCAGGTTGTTAGCGTCTGCCAGATTGCTGGCGATCTCAATGATCCAGTCTTCCTGGCCGCCCACGGTCTTTCTTCGGCCGCATTCGATGAGGATCTCCCGGACATCCACGTTGAATCTTTTTGCAGCGCGCTTGGCGTGGAGCAGGAAGCTGGAATAAGCGCCCGCGTAGCCAAGGATCATGGCGTCCAGATTCAGGGCGGGGGTCAGCCCTTTCCCCTGGAGGATGGGCAGGAGGATCTTTTCGGACACGTCCATGGTTTTGAAGAGGTCGCCGTTGTGGTCATAGTTCATCCGGTTGAACACGGCAATGAGATTATCCGTGGCGGTATTTCCGGCCCCGGCGCCCAGCCCGGAGAGGGAGCCGTCAATATAAGTTGCACCGGCTTCCACAGCCGCCAGGGAGTTGCCGATGGCCAGACCCAGGTTGTTATGGGAATGATGACCGATGGGGATGGACAGGTTTTTTACCAAAGCCTCGATCCGGTCTTTGACACCGTTGGGCAAAAGATGCCCGGCCGAGTCGGTGCAGTAGACGACGTCGGCGCCATAAGCCTCCATCTTTTTTCCTTCTTCCACGATTTTTTCCACCGGCGCCATATGGCCCATCATCAGGAAACCCACGGTGAACAAGCCCAGCTGCTTGGCTGCCTTGATGTGCTGCTCTGAGACGTCCGCTTCCGTGACATGGGTGGCGATGCGAATGGCATCGATGCCGCATGATTGGGCCCGTTTCATATCCTCCACCGTGGCAATGCCCGGGATCAGGAGTACGGCCAGTTTCGCTCTGTTGATGGCTTTCTTGGCCGCTTTGATGATCTCAAAATCATCATAGGCAGAAAAGCCATAGTTGATGGTGGATCCGGTCAGACCATCGCCGTGGCCGACTTCAATGATGTCGATCCCGGCTTCATCCAGCCCTCTGGTCACAGCGTAGACATCCTCCAGGCTGAATTTATGGGAAACCGTATGGCTTCCGTCCCGTAATGTGGTGTCGGTAATATAAATCTTACTCATTGACTTTACCTCCCAGTTCCCTGGCTTTCTGCTCGCCGATGAATACGGCGGCTGAAGTTATGATATCAAGGTTTCCGGCATAGCTGGGCAGATAATCCCCCAGACCCTGCACTTCGATCATGGTCGTCACGATATCACCCTCCAGGATGGGTTCCAGGAGCACCCGGTAGCCTGGTACATACTCCCGGACTTTGGCAACCATATCTGCCACGCTGGCTCGAATGGCAGATATATCCGGATTCTTTACCCGGGTATAGATTGTATTGCGCATATTGATGGGCGGCTCCGCCGGATTTAAAATAATGATCACCTTGGCGCTGTCGGCTCCGCCGATGGTTTCCAAAGCTTTCCGGGTGGTCACGGTGAATTCATCGATATTGGCCCGGGTGCCGGGACCGGCGCTAAGGGAGCTGATGGAGGATACGACCTCGGCATAGGCTACATCGGCCACCCGGTTGATGGCCGACACAATGGGCACAGTTGCCTGGCCGGCACAGGTGACCATATTAACATCCGGTACATTTAACAGGGTCTCGTTTAAATTGACCACCGGGACACAGTAGGGCCCCACGGCGGCCGGAGTCAGGTCAATGGTATAATAGCCAGCAGCCTGAAGCTTTGGCGCATTGGCAATGTGGGCGGCGGCTCCGGTGGCTTCAAACACGATATCCAGGTCCTTATGATGCTCGACCATATAGTCGACACCCTTGGCCGATACGTCTGCGCCCATCTTCCGGGCCATTTCCAGCCCTGGCGATTCCTTGACATTGACAACGCATTTCACTTCAAGAAGTTCACTTCTTGCAATTTTTATCATCAGATCCATGCCGATATTGCCTGGTCCAATGATCCCGACTTTTGCTTTTTTTGCCATAATCAGACTCCTACTCTTTACTATCGTTCTACATTGTAGTATAGTGTTCTTATATTTATCATAGGGCAACCAGGAGGCAATGTCAACCGATCCTCCATCCAAACCTAAAAAGGTAACCACCTGAAACCAAATCTGAAAAGTCAACACGGAAGGACTGGCAGCTTGGTCTTCCTGGTATAACCACTGCAGCTTGTTATCAAAGGGGAAAATAATGGCAAAAACAATCCAATCCATCGACCGGGCTTTCGGCATTTTAGAGTTGTTCACGACCCAAAATAAATCCGAGCTGAGTCTGGCAGAGATCGCCGCCAAAGCAGGCATTGCCAAGACAACGGCCTTTACCATTCTGGACACTTTGAAAAAGCTGGGTTATGTGCAGCAAAACCAAGACAACGCCAAGTATATGCTTGGCTATAAGCTCTTGATTTTCAGTGAGTCCATCCAAAAGAATGACAATCTGATCGCCATTGCCAGACCTTATCTGCAAAGCCTGGCGGACCATTTCAATGAGACCGTCCACTGCGCAGTCCGGACTGGCCGGCGGATCCGCTACATCTATAAGGTGGATTCCACGGAGGAGTTATTCTACAAGACCCAGGTCGGGTCGGAAAACTATCTTCACAGCACTGGAGTCGGCAAGGCGATCTTAGCCTTTGAGACGGGCTACTACGAAGGGGAGTACGCCGGTGAAGAGCTGGTAAAATCAAGTCCGGGCACCATCGACAACCATAAGGACCTGAAAGCGGAGATCGACCGCATCCGGCAGGTTGGCTATGCCCTGGATCTGGAGGAGCGGGAGATCGGCCTCAAATGCGTAGCCGTGCCCATGATGATCCATGGGCAGTGTGAAGCGGCCATCAGCATTTCAGTGCCCACTGTCCGCATGACCGAGGAAAAAATGGAGGCGATTAAGGCAGAGCTGCTGCGGATCAAAAAAGAAATTGCCGGTAAATATCAATAGCAGGATCAACCCTGGTAGTTGCACCAGGGAATCCATCAGCCCAGGCATTAATCCAGGCACAAATTCATCCATCAACACCAGCTTTGGTCGGACGTGGGTGGGCGGATGATTAAAAAATAAAGCAGATCATTATGGTAGATACAATCTGCCGCGTTGTCGCTGGAGAAACCGATGAACTGACAAGTCCATTTGAAGGTCCGGAAAATGACCTTGGAACAGACTCTGCCATTGTAATGGCGGGCCAACCGGCATAGAATAAAGCAGACATAACAACAGATAGCGGACGGAAAGCAGACATAAAAAGACAAAATACAGTGATGAGAAAAAGACAATCTTATATCAAACCATAAGGGAAATGGAGATCATGATACTATGAAATTTGCAGACAGAATGTATACCATGGAAGATACGGCCAATCGCATCAAGAACCTGTTCGGAGCGATGACGGATCCGAGCATTATCAGCTTCAGCGGCGGGGCACCGGCCAAGGAGGCTCTGCCCGTGGAGGTCGTTGAGCGGCTTGCCCAAGGGGTGCTGGTCAGGGAGGGCCGTGGGGTGGAAGCCCTTCAATACGGACCGGTCCAGGGAACCAAGGACCTGCGTGAGGTCATTGTCAAATACCTGTTGAACCCCAAGGGGATGAAAGCGGAGGCTGAGAATATCATGGTCACATCCGGCGGGATGGAAACCATCAACCTGTTATGCCAGCTGTTCATCGAAAAGGATGACGTGATCCTGGTGGAATCTCCGTCATTTATTCATACCATAGAGGTTTTTGAAATGTTTCAGGCTAAGTGCATACCCGTGGCCATGGACAATGACGGCATGATGGTGGATGAACTGGAAGAAAAAATCAGGGAATACCAGCCAAAGATGGTGTACGTGATCCCCACCTTCCATAATCCCACCGGGCGGACTTTGTCGGTGGAACGGCGCCGGCGGATCGCCGAGCTGGGTTCCCAATATGATGTCCTGATATTGGAGGATGATCCCTACCGGGATATCCGCTATTTCGGGGAGGATCTGCCCACCATCAAATCCTTTGATAAAACCAATCACACCATCCTTGCCAACAGTTTCTCCAAGATATTTTCCGCCGGCTTGCGGCTGGGATACATCTGGGCGGATGCTGAGGTCATTTCCAAACTGTGTGATGCCAAGTCAGCCACCAACTCCCACACCTCCATGCTTCCCCAGATCCTCTGCGCTGAGTTTTTTAATCAGGGTTATTATGAGGAGCATCTGAAAAAGCTGGTCGCTCTTTATTCCGTGCGGCGGGATACGATGATGCGTTGCTTAAGGGAGTATTTTCCAGAGGGTACCAAATGGACGGAGCCGGATGGGGGACTGTTCACCTGGGTACAGCTCCCCGAGGGGATGAATTCAGCGGAGCTTTTAAAAATGGCTGTCCAGCCGCCCTATAAAGTGGCGTTTGTGAGCGGGGAAGGCTTTTTTGCGGAAAAAGGCGGCAAGGGTGCCGACTGCATGCGTTTAAGCTTCGGCTCCAATCGCCCTGAACTCATTGAAGAGGGAATGAAGCGGCTCGGGGACCTGGTCAGGGATAGACTGTAAACCGAACCGAAACGGATAAGGAACCAAGGATACGGCAATCGTGATTGCCGTATCCTTGGTTCCGTTGTATTGTTTATTTTTTTACAGGTATTTATCCCGTTTGGTATTGTAGCCGTCTTCCCGGACATACCAGCTCAGGATCGGCAGGTTCTCATCTTCGATGATCTGCCGGGCGATGGGGACATGACTGTCCTTTCGGATCAGCACCGCCACACCGCAGCATTTGGATGCCTCTCTGGGGGTCGGGGCAATGGTGATATCCAATTTCTCCTCTAATAAGCGACTGTAGACAACCATGCCCTCAGCGGAGGTATTAAACAGGATGAAGGTGAACATTAAATGATTTCCAGGAACGCCCCGATTCTGGTTCTCAGCTGGCCGGCATCCTGATCGGTATAATCCGTTTCAATGCCCAATACGGGAATGTTGGCTTCTTTCAAGGCTTTTTCCACAGTGTAGCCTTCAGTGTCGTAGATCGTACAGAACTTCAGATTGACATCGATGACGCCGTCGACTTTATATTCCTTGGCCAGCCGGATGATATCGTCGATCCGGGCGGTGTTGGGAGTGAAGCAGGCACAGTTGATGCCGCCCAGGTATCTTTGCACCAGATTGTGGACATGCTCGTCAATGGTAGTGCCGGATTCGTCCACCAGGTTTTCAAAGTATCTTGAGCCGGTGCACATCTCTTCTGCCACGACGGCAGCGCCGGAGGTTTCTACCAAATGGTGGATCTTCCAGTTGGGGATGGACAGGGGTGTTCCGGTGAGAAGGATCCGCTTGGTTCCCTCGGGGAATACGGAAACACCGTCGGCAACTCTTTGATCCAGTTCATCGGATAATTTGTTGGCCATGGTGGTGAAGCGTTCCGGGTCATCATAAAAAGCGATTTGAGTGGCCAGGAGGACGTCCTTGCCGGAAATGGGCAGCTTTTCATTTTTTCTCATGCCATGGAGGCGGGCCAGGGCTTCACGCTTTTTGTTCAGCTTGACGATGGCATTCTTTAAGGATTCTTCAGTGATGGTATTGCCGGTCAATTCCTCGATCACGGTGATGTACTGCTTGACTTCATCTTCCCAATGTTTGAAGTCCTTTTCCCGTTTCATCTGAGGGATGTCCATAATGTGCATTGGTGCGTCTTCGGCCAGGATTTCCCAGGCTTTTTTCTTGCCGTCGCAGGTGGTTTCCCCGACAAATAAATCGGCGATCCGGAAGAAGGGACAGGTTTTGTCGAATCTCGCGCCCAGGGAGGCTTTGATCAACGGACAGGTTGAAGCGGGCAGCTTCTTTTCGCCCCCGGGGACCCAAAACTGCGAACCGGAACACAGACCGGTGGCAATCGCTCCGGCGGCAACCGGGATCTCGTCCGGGACGTGGATGCAGAAGGTGCCTACTACTTTGCCTCCCTCTTTTTGATGTTCGATGAGTTCTGCCGGCCGGATGCCATGGATGTCTGCAACTACCATGTTGAAGAAATCCATTCCCTGGGGACGGTTTTCCTGGGATAGGTAAACATCCCCAAAAGCTTCGGGCAGCGCCTCGCATAGTAAATCATGTGTCTCCAGGTCCATGTTCAGATCTTCCCACATTTTTCTGTAATCAGCCATTTCGTTTCTCCTTTGAAATTAGTTTATATTTTAAGCATTTAGCAAAGTTAACGTTGTATTGTTTACTTGTTGGCAAAGTGTGTCACGTTGTAGCACTATTACCTGCTATATAACATTACAGAGCCACATACTGTATGTTGTTCACCCCGGGTCCGGAATAAACATCGCAGCCGTTAAATCGGTAGGTAACCGCAGTGTTCTCTGGTCGGCGGTGGGCTTGCAACTTTTTGGCCATCGCTGCCATGGAGTCAAATTCCATAAAGTCCTCCCCGTCACAGGCCATGTATTGGAAGGGGATCGAATCGCCCTTGATTTCATCCAGCACAGATTTGATTGAGCCCATTTCCGGGAGAACGTTCAAATCCCTGAAACCATGGAAATAAACGGTGGATAATCCATCCCCGGGATCCCTTGCCGGCTTTCCCTGGGGCAGGTTCTCCAGAAGTGTCAGGGCCTCCTTCAGGTAGGTTTGTTTTTCAGAGAGCTCCAAGGTAAACTGAAGCCCGAATAATATGGTCAGACAATCCTGGAAGCAGATCTGTTTTTCGGAAAACAGGCGGAAAAGCTTGTCGCAGAGAGCCGCTGTGTAATTATGCTCCGCCAGAGCTGCTGCAAATTCTGCAGTGCTGAATGGTTTGCCGGATACTTCCTCCAGAAACCGGATCAGTCCGGTATAGTCAGCCTCATTTGAATCCAGGACGTGGAATGGCTTGCCTTTGGCGATCCGATCCATGGAGTTCAGCCGTTGGGGACAGAGATCATCGGTTAGCAGGGCTTTCACCGAGTAAATCAGGGGACACTTGTCGGTCGTGGAATAACCTGTTGTTGCCTGCAGGAGATGGCAGCCATGATCCGGATCTGGATCTGCCCCCTTGGGATCCATTGCGTAGCCGTCGGTGGAGGCGATATAGACGGGGATCAATCCCATAGAGCGCAGGATAACTGTGGGGATCTGTTTGCCCATGACTCCCACAAGGGTCACTCCCTCCATCATCAGGTGGATGGCTTCAATAAATGCGTTTCTCCGGCGCTCGGCTGCCCTTTCGAGAAATTCCAAAAAGGCAGGATCGGTCAATCCATCCAATTTATTTACCCAGCAGGGCTGCCCCGATGGCCCCTGCAAACCGTCCCAGGTCATGGGAATAGACTGGTTTTTTGAGCTTTTTCTCCATCTCATTCATCAAAAATTCGTTGCAGGAAAAACCGCCGGTGAGGAAATAGGACTCCGAATTGGCCCCCATTCGGGAAGCCTGGGTTACCACCCGGCTGATTACGGAATTGATGCAGCCCCGGGCGATGTCCTCCGAAGGCGTTCCCTTGCCCACCAGGCTGACTACTTCAGATTCGGCAAATACAGTGCAGGTAGAGGAAATGACGATGGGCTTGCCCTTGGCGCCCAAATCAAACAGCTCATCAATGGATAAGCCCATGGAGTCGGCCATGATTTCCAGGAATCGACCGGTCCCGGCGGAACACTTGTCGTTCATGAGAAAATCATTGACGACACCGCCATTCAAAGTAATTATTTTTGTGTCCTGGCCGCCGATGTCGATAATGGTCGACCGGTCGGAACAGCCCAAATATCTTGCCCCGGCGCCATGACAGGTGATCTCAGTGAGGACCTTATTGGAAAAGGGGACGGATATCCTGCCATAACCCGTACTGGTTATGAAGGATTCGGAAAGATCATAACCGGAATCAATGAGCTCCGCCTTGATTGTTTCCGCCGTGCTTTTGGAATTCCAGCCGGTGGGCAGGATTTTTTTGGAAATGAGCGTCGTGCAGTCTTCGTTCATCACTACATACTTGGCTGCCGTAGATCCAATGTCGATTCCGATTTTTATCATATACCACCAATCCTGTTCAAGTTAATAACAATGTCATTATATCAATACTGCTGAGATTATACTATTAGTTCTGTTAAGTTGGAAAATTATGAATTATCAGAAATATAAGAAAACGTGGCTGATAATACACAAATAAATTTATATATAATAGGAAGGAATAATTTCATTTGAAACCAACAGTCTGACTAAAAGTTCTGTTTTGTCCGGAAAGGATCCAATTTGGAGCTTCGTTATTTAAAAAGTAATAATTAATTTCCTGAAAAAAAAGCCGGCGGAGGCGAAAAACCCTGTTCAGGGAATGGTTCCCCATTGAATAGGATAATGGATGCAATCGATTAATATTAAAATTAATTGTTATTCCGGAAAGAAATATTATATAGTGTAGATGGAGTTCATA
>CAZOTM010000034.1:1890-13358 GCA_964582675.1 uncultured Clostridiaceae bacterium | reverse complement strand
TCTGAGATTGTTTTGCAAAAAAAAGACAGGGCGGATACGGCAACCTATTTGGGATCGGGCAAACTGGAGGATCTGATCAATATCTGTCAGCTGACCAGGAGCAACGTGATCGTTGCCGACGATGAATTATCGGGCAGCCAAATCAAAAATATGGAGGACATCACCGGTGTCAAAGTCATTGACCGGACGACCCTAATCCTGGAGATCTTTTCCCGGCGGGCCAAATCAAAAGAAGCCAAGCTGCAAATCGAATTGGCCCAGCTAAAATACCGGATGACTCGTCTCATGGGTCTGGGCACCGTTTTATCCAGAACCGGAGGCGGCATCGGCACCAAAGGCCCCGGGGAAACCAAGCTGGAAACTGACCGGCGCAGGATCCGGGAGAGACACCATGATCTTTCCAACGAGCTGAAGGCCATCACCAAAATCCGGGCGACCCAGCGGGAAAACCGGCATCGCCAGGACCTGCAGCAGGTTGCCCTGGTGGGCTATACCAATGCGGGGAAAAGCACCTTAAGAAACGCCCTGGCTGATTTGTCTGCCAAGGATAAGAATAAGAAGGACCGGGTTTATGAAGCGGATATGCTGTTTGCCACCCTGGACACCACCACCCGGGCAATTGAACTGCCGGATATGCGGGTCATCGCCCTGACGGATACGGTCGGCTTCATTCGCAAGTTGCCCCATGATTTGGTGGAAGCCTTTAAATCCACCCTGGAGGAAGTGATCAACGCCGATGTCCTGATCCATGTGGTGGACGGCCACTCGGAGGGCTCCTATGGTCAGGTGCTGGCGGTGGAGGAAGTATTGACGGAATTGGGCGCTGTGAATAAACCCATGATCATGGTATTAAACAAGTCAGATCTGGGTCTGTCCGCAATGAGCCAAAGGATCGCGGATCTTTACCAGGAGCAAATGCCCGTACTTAAAATATCCGCCAAAACCTCGGCTAATCTTGAAGGGCTTCTCCAGGCAATCATGGAATTCATGCCCAACAACTACAGGATCCACCACTACAAGATCCCTTATTCAGAGCAAAAGCTCGTGTCCCTCATCCATGACCGGGGGGAGGTTTTGCTGGAGGAATTTCTGGAGGATGGCACAATGATCCAGGCCAGGGTCTATGACACCTTGGCTGGCCGGTTGAAGGATTACGAAACAACAGCGGAAGATTGAACCGGGGGGTGGTTTCTGCGTGTACTACACGATCAGAGAAAACGGCTATTCGGAATATACTGAGAAGAAATCGGTTTTCTCCGGGTATTGCAAACGCTGCGTGACGGAAAACGAAGCAAAAGACTTTATTGCCGAAGTCAGGGCGAAAAATCACGGCGCCCGGCATACGGTCTACGCTTATGTCATTGGTGCCAAAGGCGGGATCAAGCGCTGCTCCGATGACGGCGAACCCCAGGGGACTGGCGGATTACCGGTTCTGAGCGTAATTGAGAAAAATGATTTGAAGGATGTTGTGATCGCAGTCGCCCGGCACTTTGGCGGGATATTATTGGGCGCTTCGGGTCTGGCCCGGGCTTATGGCAAAGCCGCCGGTGATGCGGTGATGAGCGCCGGCCGTGTTCAGATTGTCCAGGGTGTCCGCATCAGGCTGGCCATGGGCTACGACACCCATGCCAGGATCAGCCGATACTTTGCCGACCAGGCCATCGAAGTGGTGGATTCGGAGTTTGCCTCTGATGTCCGGGTGACTATCAAGGTCAAAGGAACCGATGGGGAGAAAATAATCGCCGGAATCCAGGAAGCGTCCCTGGGTCGGGTAGAAGTACTGACAGTGGAGGACCAGGCGTTTTTCCTGTCGGCGGATGGGCAGCTGGATGAAATTGAACAGCAGGCATAAACCTGTTATAATTCTGGGTGGTTAAGAACGGAGGTAGATAACATGTCGGGACATTCAAAATGGCATAATATTCAACAGAAAAAGGGAAAAACTGACGCAGCCAGAGCCAGGGTATTCACAAAGCTTGGTAAGGAACTGATGGTGATCGCCAGGGAAAACCCCAACATTGATACAAATTCCAGGCTCAAGGACGTGGTTTCCAAAGCCAAATCGCAAAACATGCCCATGGACAACATTATGCGGGCCATTAAAAAGGCGGCCGGTGAGCTTGGGTCTTCAAACTATGAAGAGATCACCTATGAAGGCTACGGCCCGGGAGGTCCGGCATTCATCGTTGAGACCCTGACGGACAATAAGAACCGGACTGCGGCGAATGTCCGACATGCCTTCGATAAGGTGGGCGGCAATATGGGCACCACCGGTTCTGTCTCATTCATGTTCAACCGGATGGGGCAGTTGATCATCGAAAAAACCGATGAGATCGACGAAGAAGAGTTGATGCTTCAAGCCATTGAGGCCGGAGCAGCCGACTTCCTGGCGGAGGAGGAAATCTTTGAAGTCAGGACGGAAGTGGAAAATTTCGGTGCAGTCCGGGATGCCCTGGAGGAATCCGGGTACGGATTCCTCCAAAACGGGATCGTCATGATTCCCAATATCTTCACAGCGGTGGACATGGAAACAGCAGTGAAAATCCAGAAGCTTTTGGATATCCTGGAAGATGACGATGACGTTTCTGAGGTATACCATAATACTGAATTCCCGGATGGATTTGAGGGATAAAACAGAGAGCCTATTTAGGGCTCTTGTTTTTTTCGTCTAATTTCCAATTTAATGCAAATTTCATGACTCATGCTTATGATTACAATAGAGCGAACTGAAATAGCGTTTAAAAACGGAAAGGGGCAGCGGATGGACTGTAGAAGATGTGGTAAAGCCAATCTAAGCGATGCGAATTTTTGCAGCAATTGCGGATTTGATTTGAGAACCGGGAAAGACGAAGGGGCTAAAAAAAGTGACAGCGATGGAGTCAGGCAGGAGCACATGGACAGTCCGGAACCTGCCCGAATAAATGATGGATCAAATGATGGTCCAAATGCTGGACCAAATGCTGGACCAAATGATGGGGGAGATCCTTCCCAGCCAATCATTGAAGTCTCTCCCATGACGGCAGCAGAAGACCGGCCTCACACGGATGACGGCTTTTTGGCACCTCCCGTGAAAAAGCGGGTCGTTCTGGGTGAATATAATTACCAGGGAAATGAAAATGACGCCAATCAGGCGGTTTTTGCCGAGGATGCCGAGGATGATATCATCTATGACCGGGATATGGCAGAAGCCGGGTTCAAACCGGGGCTCTTGAATACACTGCCCAAGCAACTGCTGCTGTTGGTGACGTTGGTGGCCATCGCCCTGGGGGCATTTTACGGCATCAAGTATATCAACGAAAGCCGGACCAGGCGGGAAGAGCAGCTGAGGATCCAGGAGGAACTCAGACTGGCTGAGGAACAAAGACAAATGATCCAGGGCTATCTGACCCTGACGGATGGATTTATCAGCCTGTCCGAAAAACAGCTGGACAATTTCAACCAGGATATCGAGCAGCTTTCAAAAATAGAAACTGCCAACTGGTTCAAACGGCTGAATTTGGGGAAATTTTTTGACTCCCTGGTGGACACTTTAATGGGGATGGACAGTTATACCTCCCTGGGCAAGGTATCCAAGGAGATTTCAGCCAAGCTGAACGGTATGAATAATCCGCCGGATTCATTAAGAGAAATTTATACATACGCTCAAAAAGTCTCAAGCGAGGACAAAGCCATTACCAATAAGCTCACCGATCAACTGAATACGAAAACTTATGAGGAACTCAAGGAAATGGTCAGCAGTTACAGTGAATCCATCGACTCTTTGAAGGTTATCGCAGCTGAATTTCGATAGGTGGAGTTTATTCACCCGGTTTAATTCACTGCAGGTTGAGACGAAATGAAATTATAACAGGTGCATTGAAGTAAACGACAGGAAATTGAGCGGCTGGGGAACCTACCAACCGGGGACATTGAAATGAAAATTTGAATGTCTCCGGTTTTTTTTGGCAAAGGCTGATCGTTTATAATGATTACGGGAGACTGACTCTGAGGAACAGTTTCTTTGCTTCAAATGGCACAGATGGGGTACAATTGGGGTAAGCAAAAGAATGGATGGAACAGGCCGATTCAACTTGCATGAGGAGCCAGCAATGACCAAACGAGAGAAAGAGATAATCGACATTTTAAGAAAGGAACCGATGATATCCCAGATTGATCTTGCCAAACGGCTGGGCATCTCCAGATCATCCGCAGCCGTCCACATCACCAATATGATGAAAAAAGGCATTATCGCCGGCAAAGGCTATGTGATCCGGGAAGAATCCTTCATTGCCGTTTTGGGGGGCGCGAACATTGATATTTTGGGCTTTCCGGAAAAAACCTTCCAACCCGGGGAGTCCAACCCGGGTTTCGTGACCCAGTCGGTGGGCGGGGTGGGCCGAAATATCGCGGAGAATCTGGCGCGATTGGGGACTCATGTCCGATTGCTGACCCTGGTCGGGGATGACCAGTATGGGGAGCTGGTCGTAAATGAAACCAAATCAGCCGGAGTGGATGTCAGCTACATTCAAAAAGTGTTCGACCATCCCACGGGCATATATCTGTCCGTTCAGGACGAAACGGGAGTGATGAAATCGGCCATCAGTCAAATGGCGATATTTGACACCATGGATGAAACCTATCCCGAATCGGTGATCGAAATCATGGAGACGGCCAGTGCGGTGATCATCGATACGAACATATCCAAACGGGCCCTTTCCTTCGTGACCCATAAACTGCCAAGACACAAGCTGTTCCTGGATACCGTATCCTTGGCCAAAGCCCCGAAGGCAGCGGATTGGATCGGCAAGTTCGACACCGTCAAACCCACCAGGGAAGAAGCGGAAGTTCTAAGCGGCATTCCCATCCATGATCATGATTCCTTAAAAGATAACGGGCGCTGGTTTTTGGAGAAAGGCTGCCGCAATGTGATCATTACCCTGGGGGAAAAGGGTGCCTATGCCGTGAATAATGATTATGAAGGGATCGTGACCGCCCAGCCATTTGCCATCAAGGCGGCCAACGGGGCTGGTGATGCCTTTATGGCTGCACTGGTCAACGAATCCCTGGCTACACCGGATATCCGGAAATGGGCTGAAGCCGGCCTGGCGGCAGCCATTGCGGCAATGACCAGCGGCCAGGTGATCAATCGGGATGTGAGTATGGATCTGCTGGAAGAAATAAAAAAGGTCCACAAGGTCAAGTGGAAGAGCGTTTAGCCTTTAAAAATTCCCCAGGGGGATGCGTCTCCCGATAGCGGCTTTTAATTGGGTTTTAATATCGGGCTGATAATATTCTTCTTGAGACAATATGACAAATTAACTCCTAAAATCAGATATAAGTGAGAGTGGAAATAATGCAGATAGTATTTTTTATAATTTTTATCTTTGTGATTATGGCGGCCTTCCGGGTTTTACAATTCCTGTTCCCCGTGATCCTCTTAATCATCGGGTTTACGTTCATCAAGCGGGCATTGACCGGAACCTCTTTCGGTTCACGCCAAGACAGCGGGGGAGGCGATCCCAATCCAAACTATGAGCCCTATCGAAACCAAAAGGATGCCGTCGATGAGGATTTTAACCCACAATACTACGACCATATCCCCGGGGGGGAAGACCCCCTGGATGACCGGCCGGTAAGTGTCAGGGATGAGGAATTCTTTGAAAAGCAGCACCAGGTCCTGGATGTTCCTTATGTGGAAGAGAAATCTGACACAGAGCTGTGATACTGATGTGAAAAAAACTATGGAGTGTTTCCTCCATAGTTTTTTTCACGTCAATATATTCCCTTTCCTTCGGTAGGTTTTCGCCAGTTTGGGCAAACCAACCGATTCTTTTGGAAGGTTTTTGGCTTTATCTCCGGGAGAGGGATACCAGGGTTCTCATGCTCTCCTGCAGCACCATGGTATCCATGGAGACGGCCACGCCGTCGATACCCAGATTAAAATATCTGACGGCATCCTCAGGGCTGCCGGTATATACCATCAGGAGTTTGCCGGCTGATTTGCCGGCGTTGATGATTCGCAGGACGGCGGCCGCAAAGGCCGGTTCGTGAAACTGTCCGGGGATCCCCATGGCGATGGACAGGTCATAGGGTCCTATAAAGATCCCGTCCACGCCGTCTTGTTTGGCGACTTCCTCAATGATATCCAGCATTTCAAGGGTTTCGCATTGCGGGATGATCAGGGTTTCCCGGTTACAGACTGCCATCAGGGATTCCAGGGAACCCTTTGCCCATTGGGCTTCGCCCCATCGGGTACTCCGGGTAGCGGCAAAGCCCCGGTTGCCGATGGGTGAATATTTTGACAGCTTGATCAGGTCTTCGATTTCCTTCATTGTCCTCAGACAGGGCACGATCAGCCCCATGGCTCCGGCATCCAGGACTCTTTGGATCTCACGGTGGCTGACATCGGCGATTCTCACCAGGGGAGTGATGGCGGCTGCTTCTGCCGCCCGGATCAGATCCGTGATCGTCTCCGTATCGCAGGATCCGTGTTCAGCATCGATGACTACAAAATCCAGTCCGGTACCGGTCAGAGCCTCCATGGCATTCATGTTGCCCAATTCGAAAAATGTCCCCACGGCCTTGGTACCAGCCAGCATCGTTTCTTTCAGCTTATTGTTCATGATTGTTTTTCCTTTCCATTCTTAATTAAACAAGCGGAGCACCCAGTCTGGTTTTGACCCCAGTCAGGTTTTGACCCCAGTCTGGTTTGGATTCCAGAACTGCCGGATGATCCCAGACTGCTGCAAGAGAAGACATGATGATAATGGGCAGTTCCGATCATTTCCGTCATTCAGCTTAAGATAACCACAATTGCCGCCTGTAAGTCAATGAATATGCCAACAATCGCAAGACATAACTCGAAGCCATCAAGCTGAAGCCATGAAGAAGTTAACCGTGGATATTCTGGAGCCAGCAAGTGCTGCCACAGGGTTTCCGGATGATTGAGGAAGTGGTTTTCAGGCATAATCATTAAAGGGACAGGCACAATGATGGATGACCGGTTTTATAGTGGTAGAGCCGGAGCAAGGCTGGAAGCGGTTGTCGGATCGGGGGGAGAACATATATTTGAGTGGGGGAATCAACTGTGTTATGATATTCATGATGTTTTAGCCGGAGGTAGGTATGTACGAATATATCAAAGGAATATACAAGGGGATAACCAGGGATTATGTTGTTTTGGATAACCTGGGGATCGGATTTAAGGTATTTACATCCGGGAATACCATGTCGAAAATGCCCCAGATCAATGATGAGGCTACCCTGTATATTTATCAGATGGTGCGGGAAGATTTCCTCGGCCTGTATGGATTCTCGGACCGGAACGAATTGGAGCTGTTTGAACGATTATTGACGGTGAATGGAGTGGGTGCAAAATCCGCCTTATCCCTGTTATCCATATCCAGCCCGGACAGTTTGAAGAAAGCCATTGTGTTTGAGGATGAAGCCTTATTGCTGCGGGCACCGGGCATTGGAAAAAAGACCGCCTCCAGAATCATTCTGGAGCTTAAGGATCGCTTCAAGAAAGAGAATTTCACCAGAGACGATAAGGATCTGCAAATCACGGCAGCCCTGTCAGAGGCTTTGGAAGCCCTGATGACCCTGGGTTATACGCAAAAGGAAGCTGAAACTGTATTAAAGACCGTAACCAAGTCCATGACTGTGGAAGAAACCATCAAAGAAGCCTTAAAACAGCTGATGGGTTAAATCGAGGATAAAAATGGAAGACAGATTTTTAAGTCAAAGCATTTTGCCAGAGGATGACGACCAGGAGTTATCCTTAAGGCCGAAACGGCTTTCGGAATATATCGGACAGGAAAAAGTCAAGGAACGGATGAAGATCTTCATCCAGGCTGCAAAAATGCGCTCGGAGGCCCTGGATCATGTTCTTTTGTATGGTCCCCCCGGGTTGGGCAAAACCACTCTGGCCAATATTATTGCCTATGAAATGGGGGGGGATCTTAAAATAACCTCGGGACCAGCCATCGAAAGGGCGGGGGATCTGGCGGCGATATTGACCTCCCTGAAGAACAATGATGTGCTGTTCATCGACGAAATGCACCGGTTGAACCCCATGGTGGAAGAGATCCTTTATCCGGCCATGGAGGATTACTCCCTGGACATCGTGATCGGCAAGGGTAGCCAGGCCAAATCCATCCGCCTGGACCTGGACCACTTTACCCTGATCGGTGCCACCACTCGGGCTGGAATGCTGACCAATGCCCTCCGGGACAGATTCGGCGTCGTTTGTCAAATGGAATATTATACGAATGAGGAATTATGTGAAATCGTGAAGCGATCCGCTTCCATCCTCTCTGCCCCCATCAACCAGGAAGGGGCCTTTGAGATCGCCAGGCGGAGCCGGGGCACCCCAAGGATTGCCAACCGGCTCCTCCGCAGGGTCAGGGATTATTCCATGGTTAAAGATTATCCGCAGATCAACCTGCAATCGGCCAAGCTGGCCCTCAAGATGCTGGATGTGGATGAAAAAGGGCTGGATGCAGTGGATAACCGGATTATTTCCTCCCTGATCAGAAATTTCGGGGGAGGCCCGGTGGGGATCGAAACCCTGTCTTATTTCATTGGTGAGGACCTGGATACCATCGTGGATGTTTATGAACCCTATCTCATCAAGGAAGGCTTCATTTTAAGGACTCCCAGGGGACGCAAGGCTTCCGACAAAGCGTATCAGCATGCCGGAGTAACCAGGCCGGAATAAAAGACTGAATGAATCGATCAAAGATCCACCAGGCAGCTATGGCTGCCTGGTGGATCTTCCGCATTGGAGCAGGCCAGACCGGTTTTTAGGCTTTTTGAGGGGATTTACCATCGAATTTCCCACTACTTTTGGGCATATAATCTGTAAACCGGGAATCCTTAATCCTTTATCCCATAACCGGTGCCATAACCGGTGCCTGCAATTTTAGGATGTATTATTTCCTTGATAAATAGTATAATGGCTTTCATACGGATCCGGATCAGATGGGGAGGCAAGCAATTGTCTCCTTATTGACTGAATCAACTGAATCGACTGAAGCAATTGCATCGAAATCAAATCTGAGCTTAATAGGTCCGGCATAAAGCAATAAGGAAATGAAGAATAACCATATTTTATCAATAGCTGGTTACGGAGATTACTCTTTATGAAGAAACACAATTACCAAGTATCTGATTTCTGGTATGACCTGCCGGAGGAGCTGATCGCTCAGCACCCCCTGGCGGACAGGGATTCCTCCCGGATGATGGTCATCGATAAAAGCGATCAAACCATTGAACACAAGGTGTTCAAGGACCTGCCCCAGCTTTTGGGCAAAGGCGATCTGCTGGTCCTCAATGACACCAGGGTTTTGCCCGCCAGGTTGTTCGGAGTCAAGAAAACTGGCGGCAGGGTGGAATTTCTGCTGTTGAAACGGCTGACCCAGACCACCTGGGAGACATTGACCAAGCCGGGCAGGTCTGCCACTGTGGGGAAAGAATTCACCTTCGGCAATGGACTTTTGGAGTGCACGGTTCAAGAAGTCAAGTCCGATGGCAACCGGATCATCGAATTTAAATACGACGGGGTTTTCGAAGAAATTTTGGACACCCTGGGGGAAATGCCCCTGCCGCCCTATATCCATGAAAAGCTTGAGGACAAAGAACGCTACCAGACCGTTTACTCCAAGGCCGAAGGTTCCGCCGCGGCACCCACTGCCGGGCTCCATTTCACTACTTCTCTTCTGGAAAAGATCCGCGAACAGGGCTGCGAAATTGCCTTTATCACCCTCCATGTGGGACTTGGAACCTTTCGCCCCGTCAAGGTGGAGCAGATCGAAGACCATCTGATGCACAGCGAGTATTATATAATCGAAGACGGGGATGCGGAAAAAATCGAAGCGGCCAGGGTGGAGGGCAGACGGATCATCAGCGTGGGTACGACCACCACCCGGACCTTGGAATCCGTCATGCGGGACCACGGGAAAATCAAGGCGGTTTCAGGCTGGACGGATATTTTCATACACCCGGGCTTTGAATTTAAGATCGTGGATGCCCTGATCACCAACTTCCACTTGCCGGAATCCACGTTGATCATGCTGGTGGCAGCTTTCATGGGGCATGATCTGACGTTGCGGGCTTACCATTCTGCCGTTGCGGAAAAATACCGATTTTTCAGCTTCGGTGACTGCATGTTTATAAAGTGAGGCCAGTTATGGGAATTGAAAAATATGAACTGTTGAAAACCGAGGGAAGGGCCAAGCGGGGAAGGTTCCATACCGTTCACGGCACCATCGAGACCCCGGTGTTTATGAACGTGGGCACTCAGGCAGCCATCAAAGGCGCCGTGTCCTCCATGGACTTAAAAGAAATAGGCTGTCAGGTGGAATTATCCAATACCTATCACCTGCATTTGCGGCCCGGGGATGATGTGGTACGGGACATGGGCGGGCTGCATAGCTTTATGAACTGGGACCGGCCGATCCTTACGGATTCCGGCGGGTTCCAGGTGTTTTCCCTGGCCACTATGCGGAAAATCAAAGAGGAAGGGGTGACCTTTGCCAGTCACATCGATGGGCGAAGGATCTTTATGGGGCCCGAGGAATCCATCAACATCCAGAGCAATCTGGCCTCCACCATTGCCATGGCGTTTGACGAATGCATTGAAAATCCGTCACCCCGGGAATATGTGGAACAATCCGTTTTGCGGACCACCCGCTGGCTGAAACGCTGCATCGCAAGGCTTGATGAACTGAATGGCCAGGAATCCACCATCAACCCAAATCAGATTCTCTTTGGCATCAACCAGGGGGGAGTCTTTACCGATATCCGGGTGGAGCATGCCAAACAAATCCGGGAATTTGACCTTCCGGGCTATGCCATCGGCGGACTGGCTGTGGGGGAGACTCATGGGGAGATGTATGAGATCATCGAAGCCGTTCAGCCCCATCTTCCGGAGGATAAACCCCTCTACTTAATGGGGGTGGGCCTGCCGGAGAATATCCTGGAGGCAGTTGACCGCGGCGTTGATTTCTTTGACTGTGTATTGCCGGCCAGAAACGGAAGGCATGGCCATGTCTTTACAAGATACGGCAGACTCAATTTAAACAACAAACAATATGAAAGATCCTCCGAGCCCATCGACAGCAGCTGCGCCTGTCCCACCTGCAAAAATTATTCCCGGGGTTATATCCGCCATCTGTTCAAAGCCAAGGAAATGCTGGCCATGAGATTATGCGTCCTGCACAATCTGTATTTTTACAACAAACTGATGGCAGACATCAGAGACAGCCTGGACAGGGGAAATTTCAAGCAGTTTAAGGAAGCAATGATTTATGATCTGAAATCCGGTCTTAAGGAGAAAAACCGCTGAGATAGGCTGAAGCGTGCTGAGCTAAAGCTAAAGCAAGGCTCAATTAGGCCTGCATCAGGGCTCCTTTAGGCTGATTGATCTATTTTCGGAATCGAATGACATCAGGCATCGAATGATCGGAGGAATCGAATTACATCTGGCA
>CAZOTM010000034.1:0-1790 GCA_964582675.1 uncultured Clostridiaceae bacterium | reverse complement strand
GGAATCGAATGACATCAGGCATCGAATGATCGGAGGAATCGAATTACATCTGGCATAAAATGAAAGAAGGAAGGTGAAGGGATTGAATTTTACCCTGGCGGCTGCTGCCGTGGTCATTTTAATTTGTATATTTTTAAACCGGATCTCTGGAAAGATCGGCATACCCATGCTCCTGGCATTCATCCTGTTAGGTATGTTTTTTGGGATCGACGGACCTTTGGGGGTCCCATTCAGCGACTTTGCCCTGGCGGAAAAAGTTTGTTCCGTGGCCCTGGTATTTATCATGTTCTACGGCGGCTTTGGCACCAGGTGGTCCGAAGCCCGGCCGGTGGCGGTATTATCCATCGTCTTGGCATCCCTGGGGACCATCTTCACATCCCTGTTACTGGGAACGGCAGCCCACTATATATTGGGCATTGATTTTCTGGAGAGCATGCTGTTGGGGGCGATTGTGAGTTCCACGGATGCAGCCTCAGTTTTCTCCATCCTCAGATATAAAAAACTCGGGTTGAAATACAACAGCACATCCCTGCTGGAAGTTGAAAGCGGCAGCAATGACCCCTTCTCCTACATGCTCACCATTGTCCTGTTGGCCTTTATGGGGGGCGGCGGGTCCGTATCCATGGTATTTTCCACCATTGTCGTCCAGATCCTGGCGGCGGTGGCCATCGGCGTGGCGATCGCACTGGCCGCCATCGCCCTGCTGGATCGAGTGGATCTGTCAGGCAATGGGTTTGACTCAGCGTTTTTTATTGGGATTGCCATTTTAGCCTACACTGTCCCTCAATTCATCGGCGGCAACGGCTACCTGGCGGTGTATATCACAGGAATCATACTGGGCAACAGTCAGTTGAAAAACAAACAGGAACTGGTCCATTTTTTCGATGGAGTTACTTCTTTGATGCAGATGGCCATCTTTTTCCTGCTGGGCCTCTTGTCGACACCCAGCCGGCTCCCCTCCGTTGCCGGCTTATCCCTGGGATTATTTTTGTTATTGACATTGATCGTCCGGCCGTTGGTCGTGGTACTCCTGATGAAGCCCTTCAAGGCAAAGTCGAATCAAATGTTTCTGGTGGCCTGGTCAGGCTTAAGGGGGGCTGCCTCCATTGTGTTCGCCATCATGGCGGTGGTATCCGGGCTGCCATTTAAACAGGACATTTACCACATCGTATTTTTACTCGTCCTGATGTCCATCCTCCTCCAGGGTTCCCTGTTGCCCTGGATGGCGAAAAAAACCAATATGATTGATAAGGACCTGGATGTTTTAAGTACCTTTAACGATTATGCGGAGAAGGTTGATTTTAATTTTTCCGAATTTCAAATTCCCGCCGGCCATAACTGGGCAGGCCGGAGGATCAAAGAAATCATCCTGCCGCCGGATACCCTCCTGGTGGTTATCCTGCGGGAAGGCCGCCAAATTGTCCCATCGGGGGATGTCAGGATTCTCCCCGGAGACCAGATTGTCATGTGCACCCCGAATTATTCCGGAATAGCCAGCATTGAGCTGGTGGAAAAGCGGATCCACACCGGAAATAAATGGATCGGGGAGGAGATTTCCCAGTATTCAAAGGACCCATCCGAACTCATCGTGGCAATCGCCAGGGACCACAACCTGCTTTTACCCAAAGGCAGCACGGTGATCAGGGAACATGATACCCTGCTTCTCTACAAGGGGGTAAATGATCCCATGGTGGAGCAATCCACCGGGTAATCTTCAGGGCATCCCGGCCCGGCAGGGCAATCTGCAAAAAAACATGGTAATTGGTGAGTTTAACCTTTATAATGGAAAG
>CAZOTM010000033.1:10344-13406 GCA_964582675.1 uncultured Clostridiaceae bacterium | reverse complement strand
CCCTGCAGCTCATCCCGTCGATAGGCACCCACGTCATTGACCTGTGTATCAAGATCGATCACACCCTCTTCCAGGGCGGCAATGGCTGTAAATGGCTTGAATATTGAGCCCACCGGGGAAAGACCCTGGGTGGCATAATTGAAGAAGGGCTTGGGGTACAGGTCATAATAATCCTGACGGATGCCATTCTTATCCAGTGGGAACAGGTCATCCACGGTTTTGCCCGGGATCGGCAGCTCGGCGATCAACTGATTGCCGAATTTTTCCAAATCCGGATTGAAATACCTTTCGTAGAGCTCATCGGTCAAGGTCCCTGTCACAAACACATTCGGATCAAAATCCGGATTCGACGCCAGGGCCAATATCTTTCCGGTTTTCACATTGATGACGACGACTGCGCCTCTGGTGGCATTATTGGAATCTCCCTGATAATGCTTCACGTTGGTGGTCCTTAAGTTGACCAGAGTCTGATTCAAGGCTTTTTCAGCCGTATATTGCAGATCCTTGTCAATGGAAAGCTGCACCGTGGAACCTGGGTAGCCCTCCAGTTTAAAAAGCTCGGACAGGGTTCTGCCCTGGTTGTCCACCTTGACGGTGCTTACCGTCTTGCTGCCCTTCATTTCCCGTTCAAAGGCATCCTCGATGCCGTATACGCCGATTTTATCCTTGTTCACATCGTAGCCCATGGCTTCATAGGTTTCCCGATTGTACTCGGATATGGTGGAAATGTACCCAACGATATGGGAAGCCAGGGAACCGTATGGGTAGATCCTGGCCGGGTTAAGCTGGACATTGATGCCGGACAGCATATTGCTCTTCTGCATAAAAACAAAGGCACTGTCCTTTTTGATGTTCTTGGCAAGGAATACCGACTTGTCCGAGGCATAGACCTTCATGTAGACTGCGTCAAGGATCAGGAGGAATTTTCTGACCAGCTCGGGATCATACTGTTTCAGTACCTCACCGGCAATTTCCTGATTGCTCTTCTTTAACAGCGCCTTGTTTTCATCATCAGACAATTTCAATACTTTGTAGACATCATGATATTTTATGAGGTAATGAAAGGTTTCCTCAGCCGTTAAGGCCAGGATCATCCGATCAAGCTCAGCAGCTTCTTCATCACTTAAATCCTTGACACTGGATTTGCCGATCAATTTGCCGTACCCGGAATCCAGGATAAAGTCATTGATGCCCCGGTCTTTTTTCCAGCGGAGCTCTCTGATTTTTATGCTTTCCGGATTGGACACCTTAAAATCAAAAACAAAGGCGCCTTCTTTATATTTGATCGCAAAATCATCATTGAGCTTTTCCCCGGTGACATCCAGCAGCTTGAACAGCTGGCTCATGGAATCGAAGAAATTTTCCGATGATTCTTTCGTTTCATTATAGATCAGGTCATATGCCGGCAAATTGGTGGCGATGACCTCACCTTCACGATCCAGGATCATACCTCTGGGAGCCGGCTCGGTAATATCCTTGACGGAACTGGAGTCCGCTTTGTTCTTGGATTCCTCCCCATTTACGATCTGCATTTGGAACAGCCGATTGCCAATGATCCCAACGACCAGCCCCATAATTATAAATAATGCCGTAAACCTGTTGAATAACCATCTGTCTTTTTTATTTTTCAATATATCTCACCATTCATTTTAAGTAATTTTAAAATCCGCCCGATCCCGTCCCACCAGCCTGAATCCCTATGATATCAAGCTTTTACAGGGCATCCGATCTACCAGTTAAAAATCCATCCCTTCTATTTTACATCATCTGGACCATCTTGTGGAAACAATAATTCCATAATTAACAAAATCACGTTTACATACAAGAATTACATTTTTTGGTATAATATGCCTAACGGAGGTTCCAATATGCTTGAAAAACTCTTAACTCGAATCTACTTATTTGTATTTGCAGTCCTGTTGGCTGCAACCATATTTATTACGAATGCCTTCATGGATAATAGATCCGACATTTTAAAGATGTCCCTGACCTTATTGGTCCTGACGATTTTCATCGTCCTGTTTTTCGACCTGATGAGAGCGGTTTTGACCCGGGATAAGGGAAGCTACCGCACCATGGTCATTGAAAGACCTTTGTTCAATCCCAGAGGAAAAGCCGATCACTTAAAGATGATCTATCCCCTCTACCCCAGATTTATCGCCTTGTATTTTGATAAAACCGGGGACCGGGAGGAAAACTATCAGCTGGTATCGATCCAGGCCGTTCGATATGAAAACGGTTATTTGACCGATGGATTATTTCTTCCCATCCGAAGAAACAACGGCAAAAATCGAAAACGGGACTTGACGATCCAGGACGCATTTCGTTATCTCATGACCTATACCAAGGATTTCCCCCTGGTAGTCCACGAACTGGACTACGCAAATTCCTTTGTCCTGAAAACCACCAACAGCCCGATGCTCATGTATGCCCTGGACACCCAGGTCATCTCCAAAATGATCTATCCAAAACTGAAATCCCACGGGATCGAGGACATCAACTACCACATGAATATCGAGTTTGATGATGAAGATCCGATCTACGGCGCAAAAATCGTCGCCGCCATTTATCTGGACTATTTACGGCTTCATAATTATAAAACCAACGTCACCTTCTCCCCTTTTGCCAGGAAATCGGATCTAAAGGCTGTATATCCTAAAAACAGCCCCCGGCGGGATGATTATTCCGCCACTGTAACGGACTCCTGGGAAGAGGACGAGGAAAAATACCAAATCCCCGAAAATGGCGAGACTACGGATTTGACCGCTGATGTTTCCGAAATGGATCCCCCTGCCCCAGTGGCCGCAGAAGACTCCGGAGGGGCCGAACCGGCCCCGGAAAATCTTTATCCCTTCAAAGGTTCCCTGTATATCGGACCCTTTACACCTTTGGATGAAAACGGGGATGCCATTCCCGACCACCCAGCTGCCCTCCGGAATGCCGATGTAACGATGATCCGGGAGCCTGCCCCGGCACCTGGAAACTCTTATGCCTTCAGGGATCCCCAGTATATCGGACCCTTTACACCTTTGGATGAAAACGGGGATGCCATTCCCGACCAC
>CAZOTM010000033.1:0-10244 GCA_964582675.1 uncultured Clostridiaceae bacterium | reverse complement strand
GTATATCGGACCCTTTACACCTTTGGATGAAAACGGGGATGCCATTCCCGACCACCCCCACCCCCTTCGGAATGCCGATCTAAGGATGACCCGGGAGCCGGGCCAGATCCCTGAAAATCCTTATATCTCCAAGGATCCCAGGTATATTGGACCATTTACACCTTTGGATGAAAACGGGGATGCCATTCCCGACCACCCCCACCCGTTAAGCTGACCAACCAAACCCATGGGCAAAATCGGAATGATTGGATGATGATTGAACAACCAGCAAAGCAGCGGCAATTCCTTGAAGAATTGCCGCTGCTTTGCTGGTTTCCCATTTTTCTCTTTAAACTGCCCAGGCCATTCTTAATCTCATCTTGGCAGTTGGTTGGTGCTGAAAGTAGGGCGAAGGTCAAATTTTTCCTAACCCCATAACAAATACATCGCCAGCACCGTTGTCTTTATTCTAGATTTGGCCAAGCAGTCTTAAAATAATATCTGCGATGATCGCCGAACCAATATAGGTCCCGATCATAACAAATACGGCGAGAATCACGATTCTCCAGCCTGTCTTCTTTAGAGAATCGATATTTTTCCCTGTATAAATTCCGGCGTAGGCCAGAATGGGAGTGGCCAGGGCTAAAAAATTCACTTTGGCAACATAGGCTGAGATGATCGCTGCCCCTGGTACGCCAGGAATGGTCAATATGGTTGACAGTGTCACAATATAGGCTACGCTGGGGATTTTCAAAGGAATGACTTTGGCTAAAACAATTCCGGCGACGGCTATACCTACCAGGATCAGCATCCCGGGAATTGCTTCGATGATGTTCACCTTATAGCCTACCAGATTTCCGACTATTGATATGCCGGCACAAATTAATAATATGATGATCGAATCCTTAAGCTTCATCCTGCTTTACCTCCTTTGCGGCCGGCGCTTCCGGCAATTGTCCATACTTGATCTTATACATCCGTTTATATAACCATTCTGCCAGGGGCAAGGCGATCCAAAGCGACATATAGATGCCATCCAGACCTGACAGCATATTGCTGGTTGCCCCAAAGGCAGTGATCATTTCCGCCATGTTTGGGAACATGGCCACCAACGCCCCTACACCGGCTGTCATCATACTGGCCGAGCCGACGCCCGAAGCCATGGCCAGGGAATATGGGTGAAGAGGGGTATAGGCTGCCAAAAAGCTTGCCAGGAGACCTATGAAGATCGTTCCGAAGACTGTTCCCACAATATAAACGCCCAGAACACCCTGGCCTTCCTCGCTGTCGAGTCCGAATTTGTCGCCGATTAAAGCAACATTTGGCTCTCTTGCAATGGAATGGGCCCCACCGATGGCTTCTCGTTTCAAGCCGATCATTACGGCTACCGGAACTCCCAACAGGACGGTTCCGATGTTGCCAAACTCCTGCAGGATCAAAGCCGGACTGGCTGCTAATATCTTCGGCAAAGTCGGCCCAATGTTAGTCCCGTACTTAGCCATCAGAAGCATGAGGGTAAGCCCGATCAACGAGCCCGCCATTTCCATTTCTTTCTCCTTGGCAATATTTAAAAATTTGGGGGTAAGGAGAACCCCCATGACCATGGCGTAGAGCATGGGTAAAAATACGATTTTTCCAACTCCCAGTTGAATGTTTTTGACGCCGATAAATTCTGAAATGATGACCAGCGCCAGAGCTAACAAGTGCAGTTTGATGTTTTTCATTATTTCACCTCATTTTTATTTTCTTTTACATGGGCAATGCCTTTCAATACAAGGCTGCTTAATACAGCAGCAGCTATGATAATCGCCCGCTCATCCCCGTCAAAACGAGGACTGTGCCATACCCGGTCCATACCTTTCGCAGGATTCCCCACGCCTACCCAGAAAAAGAATCCAGGGATCTTTTCCATGAAGACGGAGAAATCCTCCCCGCCCATTGAGGGTGTGGGATCGATGATGCCATCCACGCCAACGATTTCCATGGCTGCGGCCTTTGCCAGATTTGTCATTTCCTCACTGTTGTGGACTGCTGGCAAATCGAGAATATATTCGATTTCTACTTCCACCTGATAGGCTTTCGCGGTGTTTTCCAACACTTCCTTGATCCGATCCTCCAGCATTTGTCGTACTCCAGGTTCAAAACTTCTCACTGTCCCCGTCATTTCGACCAGTTCCGATATCACGTTATTGGCATTTCCTGAATGGATTGACCCGATGGAGATCACCGCTGAGTCCAACGGACTGACATTCCGACTTACGACGGTTTGCAGATTCATCAGCATCGCCCCTGCCGCTATGATTGGGTCTCGCGTTGCATTGGGGATCCCGCCGTGGCCGCCCCGGCCTTTCACTTTGATACGGAGTGTATCAACTGCAGCCATTAATCCACCCTTTTTAATGGCGATCTTGCCCCAGGGGATTTCCGGATTATTGTGTAATCCAAAAATCATGTCTGCTTTGATTTTTGTCAGTAACCCCTGTTCAACCATGAATTTTGCACCCTGGTTGATTTCCTCAGCCGGCTGAAAGATGAATAGGACATTACCATCCAGTTTGTCCTTTAAATCGGCTAAAATCATGACTGCGCCGACAACCGCTGCCGTATGGATGTCATGGCCGCAGGCATGCATTACTCCATCTGTTTTGGACTTATAGGGCACCTCGTTCAGTTCCTGGATGGGAAGAGCATCAATATCCCCCCGTAAAGCGATTGTCGGGCCATCCCCCTTTCCCCTTAACAAGCCTGCTACGCCGGTCTTCAAACCAATGTCAAGGATCTCGATACCCAAGGCACTCAACTTTGCCTTGATTTTTTCTGTAGTCCGAAACTCTTTAAAACTCAATTCAGGGTGCATGTGAAGATCTTGGCGAAATTCAATCAGCTCGTTTTCATAACGATTTTTCAAGTTCTCCAAATCCAGTATAATCACTCCTTCGTTTCGGTGTTTCTCCAAAGCGGTTCTATCGTACATTCTGCCCCATTGTCAGGGGCCGGACTTGAATCACCACCTTTTGTTTTGAACGAATCAAAAAATTCTGTTATTCCGTCATTCCATCAGAAAAACGTATTATTTTTATTATACCTTGCTTAATGCTGCTGTTACAACGATAAGGACGCTTAATTTCCCAAAGTCTTCAGGCCGCCAACCATCTCATTGAACCAGCCTCAGGGATTGATTCACAAAACCGATGATTCCAAAATAAATAAAAATTCCTTATCTCCCCTATCTCCCCTTCAGGAAATTTGTTGACACAAGCGTCCCGACAGCCCCCAGTGATTTATATTTGGCTGATCGAGAATGCAGCTTTTTATGATGGAACAGTCACAACCTAAACTGCTAAGTGCTTAACCAGGTGACGGCATTCAGGTGTCCTGGACATAAAAAGACAAGTGCCAGGGAGATCTGCAGTGAAATCCCCTGGCACCCGTTATCAATATTATCCTGGTTAAGTCTTTTTTTCGTTTTTCCGATCAACCCAAATAGTTCACAGGGCAACTTTGGACCTAAAAACTTTTTCTATTCTCAATAGTCGTATTCCTCAATATTGGAGCTTACCCTGACCTTTATGGGTTCGTCTCCGTATTGCCGCTTGTAGCTGACGAGAAACTCATTGAGTTCATTGTCGTCCAGATCCACGCGCTTCGAAGAAAAAATGTGGACTTCACGCCCATTGCCGATAATGGTCAAATCATTCCGCTGGTTTTTTACCGTTTTTTGAATCATCATGGCTTCCGTCTGAGAGTCGCCGTACTTCTGTTTCAGTGTGGCAGCAGCTTTCAGATTGAACGATCCTTCCCCCATTTGCTGATCGATGAAGGACGGATCGTAACCGTATCTGGCAATCAGTTTTTTCTGGATCTCAATGAATTTTTTCTCCGAGATGCTGTTTTCTTCCAAATACTTGGCGATCTCAAAGTTGACATCCGCCATGGTCAGCTTGCCTTCGGCCATTTTATAGTAAAGGGAATAAATATAACTTTCCAGTTCATCGATGTCCTTATCCCTTACTTTATTCTTAAATGAATTAATATCTATCACATCACTCATGAAAATCCTCCTTAGCCCTCGGCCCAAACTTGATTCCAGACTGGCTGCGGTCTGCTGTCAGATCGACCCCAGCCTGATCCCAGCCCGATCCCAGCCCGATCCCAGCCCGATCCCAGCCTGATCCCAACCAGACCTTTGCTCCATCTTCGTTGGATCTGTGCTTGGTCTTAATTGGAACTTCCCTGGATCAGGGCTTGTTCGAACCATTTCTGTAAGGGATATTTTACCTCTGAAAAATTAAATCCAGATAAAGAACTGCCCGAAACAGCTCTTCCTGCCAGATGGTCACCGGGCTAAAATCATTCCTCCCAATCCAGGGATCTTTGCACTGCTTTGTGCCATTTTTTTAAATAGGCCTGCCTGGTGGCTTTCTCCATCTCACTTTGGAAAATATGGTCCACCCGCACCGCATCGGCCAATTCATCGGTATCCTTATACCAGCCCCGGTTCAGGGCAGCCATGGAAAATACCCCCAGGCTGGTGGTTTCTATGATTTGCGGCCGCTTGATGGCAATATTTAAGATATCCGCCTGGAACTGCATCAAAAAGTTGTTGGCAGAGGCGCCCCCATCCACCTTGAGGTCTTTGATCGCCAGTTTCGTCTCTGCCTCCATGATCTTCAACACGTCGTGGGTCTGATAGGCGATGGATTCCAAGGCCGCCCGGATGATATGGTCCCGGTTGGTCCCCCTGGTCATCCCAAAGATGGTCCCCCTGGCTTTCATATCCCAGTGGGGGGCGCCCAGCCCGGTAAATGCCGGAACAATATAGACCCCGCCGTTGGTCTTTGCTTTCGCAGCAAAATATTCAGAATCCCTGGCATCCTGAATCAACCGCAAAGAATCCCTGAGCCACTGGATGATCGCCCCGCCGGTAAACACACTGCCTTCCAGGGCGTAGCTGGTCTTCCCCCCGATTTTTGAGGCAATGGTGGTGATCAGCCCATTCCTTGATCTGACCGGCTCAGATCCGGTGTTCATGAGGAGAAAACAGCCCGTCCCATAAGTGTTCTTCACATCCCCCTTATGGACGCAGCCCTGCCCGAACAAGGCAGCCTGCTGATCCCCGGCCACCCCCAGGATCGGGATGGATGAACCGAACAGATCGCTGTCCCCGAAATAGTCCACGGATTGTTTGACCTCCGGCAGGATCGACCTGGGGATATCCAAAATATCCAACAGTGTTTCATCCCATTTTTCTTCGTAGATATTATACAGCATGGTCCTGGACGCATTGGTGGCATCCGTGGCATGGACTCTACCCCTGGTCAATTTCCAGATGAGCCAGGTATCCACCGTGCCAAACAGCAGGTTGCCGGCTTCGGCCAGCTGTCTTGCCCCTGCCACATGATCCAGGATCCACTTGATTTTAGTCCCTGAAAAGTAAGCATCCACCGGCAATCCCGTGACCTTCGATATATATTCGGCGTGGCCGTTCCGGATCAATTCCTCACAGATCCCCATGGTCCTGCGGCACTGCCAGACGATGGCGTTATAAACCGGTTCGCCGCTCCGCTTGTCCCAGAGGATGGTGGTTTCCCGCTGATTGGTGATCCCCAGCGCCTCCACCGCCCCAATCGGGATGGAGGATTTGGCCATGGCTTCTGCAATCACTGAATACTGGCTTGCCCAGATATCCATGGGATCCTGTTCAACCCATCCGGGCTGGGGATATATCTGGGGAAATTCTTTTTGCGCCATGGCGGCGATTTTATTATCACCGTCATAGATGACGGCTCGGGACGATGTGGTCCCCTGATCCAGGGCAATGATATACTTCATAATCAATCCGCCTTAATAAATTTATTTAAGGAACCCATGGGCAGTCATGCGCTGCCTTTGATAATTCATTCCAACCCTCAGCCTGGTTTGGTACCCTTTGGTTATGTTTGCTTACCTTTGGTTTCGTTTGGTTTCGTTCCGGTGGATGTCCGTTTCCTCTGCTCATTGGCTTCCCTGATTTTTCGGATGATATGCTCATAGCCATGGTCCCCATGAGGTATTGTGCAGTCTGAGCAATCTTTGACATCTGATCCCTTTCTAAAATTTCCGCCGCAGTCCTCTAAAAAATAGAGGGGGCAAAAACAAAACAGACAATTGAAATCTCCTTTGACGCCCTGGTGACAGGGATAATATACACAGGTGGAATTGGCGAAGAATTTATAGCTGTTGGGTTTCATCATGCATGGTCTCCTTCAATGTACTAAATAGATTATAGCAAAAAATATGCTACAATAATCTCTACGGAGGAATACCCATGGCAACAACAAATCCCAACACAAAAATAATCGCCGAGAATCGAAAGGCTTACCATGATTTCTTTATTCTGGAAGAATTCGAAGCCGGCATCGAACTGGTCGGCACTGAAGTAAAATCGATCCGGGGCGGGCGGGCCAATTTGAAGGACAGCTATGCTGACATCAGAAACGGCGAAGCTTTTCTCATCAATATGCATATATCCCCCTATGAGGAAGGCAACCGCTTCAATGTGGAGCCTCGCCGGGACAGAAAACTGCTGCTCCATAAAAATGAAATATTAAAGCTCCATCAGGCATCCTCCCGGGAGGGTGCGACCCTTGTCCCCCTGCGTCTTTATTTTAAAAACGGCCGGGTCAAAGTAGCCTTGGCCATTGCCAAGGGCAAGAAAACCTATGATAAACGGGAAGATCTGCTGGAGAAAACGCAAAAGCGGGAAATGGAACGGGCGTTAAAGGACAGGCAGAAATATTGAAGCTTAAACCCAAACAGCAAAAGCTGATGGAATTGGCGGATTTTTTCCGATGTCCCCTATGCAAAAGTTCATTTCAAACCACCGTCTCGGGGGCTTTGAAATGCACGAATGGCCACAATTATGATATTTCCAGCTCCGGTACTGTAAACTTTGCCCCCAATCAGCGGCCGATGCTCTATGATGGGGAGCTGTTCATCCGGCGGCGGCGGATCTTTGAACAGGGCTCTTACCAGCCCCTCCTCCAAAAGCTGGGGCAGATCATCGGCTCCCTGCCCGTTCCCGGAGGTACCGCCCACCCGCCTTTCCTGGTTGATGCCGGGTGCGGCGAAGGTTATTATTCAAAAAACCTGGCTGAAAGCACCGGCTGGAACGTTCTGGGATTTGATTTGTCAAAGGAGGCCATCGCTTTGGCAGCCAGGGGAGACCACCGGGCGGCCTTTGTCACTGCGGATATCACCAACATCCCCTTGCAGGATGAAGCCGCCGATTTGATCCTGGATGTCTTCACCCAGTCCAATTACGGTGAATTTTTACGGATCCTTAAGCCCACGGGGTGCCTCATCAAGGTCATTCCCGGTCCGGATTACCTCACTGAAATCAGGTCCCTCATCTCCGGCAGCCTGAAAGTCAAGGAGCCCGCCAGGGATAAAGTGGCGGAGCTGTTTTCCAGTCATTTCTCCCTGTTGGAAAAACAATCCATTCGTTACACGGTAGCGGTGAACGAAGCCTCATTCCGGGATTTTTTCCATATGACACCCCTGACCTTTGGCTATAAAGGCGAATTGCCCGCCATCCATCCTGAAACCATCACCATGGAGGTGCAGATCCTCCTGGGAAAAAACACCCGGCCTTAACCTAAAATATCTTTAAAGCAGCTGTTTGAAATGAGTTAAGATAGGCCCGTCGGTCCGACGGTGTTCGCGATACCGTAAAGGTATATCTTTCGTCGTCTTGATATACTAATTTATAGTGGGCCCCTTTGTCGATGATGGCAAATCCCAATTCCTTCAAGCGCCGCCTGGTCTTTTGATCCATGGTCTGGGTTTGCCGCAGGACCTCCTTCAGCTCCAATTCCACTTTATCCTTCACTCCGGTCTTGTGGTTCAATTGTAAAATACTTGCCAGCACATGGTATTTCCTGGTTTCCCGCAGGTTGGGATCCGAATCGGTCTTCTTCAATTCCTCTTTGATGAGGTCCAGGAGGAAGTCCTTGATTTCATCCTGACACAATTGATGGTCCTCAATCCTCAGATTTAATACGGAGTATTTACCCTCATCAGCAATTATCCCTTCCCACGGCCTCCCCTGGCGGGATCCAACCCCATTTACCAACGTTTCCCCATCATAAGACTTTTTTCTGTAATTTCTACCCTTTGTCAATTCAATTGCTCCTCGTAAAATATGATTAATCAGTCAGATTATTCCCGGATGCGCTGAATTGATACACACAATTGATATACTCAATCGAACCACATCCACCGGATGATGCTTCACCTCAAATCCCCTGGCTCGCAAAGACATAAAGCTGCAGGGATTCCGGCTGCTTCATGAAGGCCGGCTGTTATGCTAAACTGACAGGTAGATAACTACCAATGGGAGGATTTCCAAATTGCCGGAAAAACAATTTAATAACCAAAAATGGATCAATGTCATAGCACTGTTCTTTCTCCTGGCTGTCACCTGGGGCATCACTTTCAACAGCGGCGGTATGTTCACCGCCCCGGTGCAAAAGACGTTAGGTGTTGCCAGAAGCGAGATCCTGATGACCTTCACTTATAAAGGAGTCGCCATGGTCATTGGGACGATTCTGACCGGAGTCCTCCTTAAAAAGTTCAAAGTATTGAACGTGATGCGGGTGGGCGGGATCGTCTTGTTCATCAATTACATTTTAATGTCCCGGATCACTTCCCTGCCTCAATATTTCTTCGTATCCTCCATGCACGTCCTTGGCACGACCATGACCGGCTTTATTCCCTCTTCCCTGATCATCCACCAATGGTTCGGGAAAAAAAGCGGGGCGGCTTTGGGGATTGCCTTTATGGGCTCCGGGTTTGGCGGGATGTTCTTCAACATTTTGGGCGGGAGCCTGATCGCCGGGAGGGACTGGCGGTTTGCCGCCCTGGTCATCGCTTTGATTATGCTGGCCGTCATTGTGTTAAGCTCATTTTTATTGATCAGAGAAGCACCGAAGGACTATGTTCCCGCCGGGGACGAACTTGCCGAAGGCGAAGCTCCAACTGAAGTCACCGGAATCATTCTGAATGATGCGATGAAAAAGCCCTCTTTCTGGATGATCACTCTGTCCCTGTTCATCCTGTCCATCGCCATGAACGCCATCGTTGCCAATGTATCCCCTGCCTTGGTGGATCTTGGTTATTCCATCAGTTTTGCGTCCACGGTGACTGGTTTGTGCTTTGTCGGCATGTCCCTGGGCAAGGCGATCACCGGTGTTTCCATGGATCGGTTCGGTGTCAAATTCACTTCCGTGGCTGGAACCGTCGGACTGGCAATCGGATTTGCCGGATTGCTGTTTGGCCGGATGCCCTTGGGGATCATCATTATCATTGCTTCCTTTCTTTTCGGCACTCCCATGGGTTCTCTGGGCGTTCCGGCCTTCACTTCAACCTTATACGGAATGAAGGATTATGCAGGCATCCAGTCATTTTTGCAGACATCTTTCAGTCTGGGTTCCATTGCCGGACCGATCATCATGAGTATCCTGTTTGCCCGGTTCGGAAATTACGATGCCTCCTGGATCCTGTTTTTTAGTCTGACTCTATTATCGGCCTTGATCATGTTCTTCCTTCTGCCAGCCCATAAAAAAGTCAAAGTTTCGGATCCGCCAGTTTAGGAGAATTCAACCCGACTGCAGCCTCATCGTAAAAAAGCTTTCAGACGGCAATGCCTGCAGCCAGGCCTGCCGCCTGAAGCTTTTTTTCATAGTCTTTAAACAAACGAGTGGAGTGATCTTAAACCAGATTGGGAATTTTATTGCGTTTTTGACTTAGGTCAAAGCATTGGAGCCGGATTACCGTTATACTTAAATCAGAAAGACACAAGGAGGTCATTAACATGACAAAAAAAACATTCCAATTGGATACTTTTTCCTGCCCCAGCTGCGGCATAAAAATTGAGAGCATGCTTAAGAAAATTAAGGGAGTCAATTCCTCAGAGGTCCTCTATAATTCCTCCCGGGTCAAGATCGATTTCGACGAGAGTATTGTCAACGCCGAGGAACTGGCCGGTAAAATCAGACGCCTTGGCTTTGATGTCCTGAGTGTGAAGTAATGGGCATCATTGGCAGTAAATTCAAGCTGAAAAAAAGCCAGCGGGTATTGATCGCCAGCATTCTGACTGCCCTGTCCTTTCTTTTCAAGCAGTCCATGGGTTATCAGCCTTTGACCATCGCCCTGATGCTGGCCACAACGGTCATTGCCGGCTATCCCATCTTAAAAAATGCGGTTGCCGCCCTGCGCTACAAAAT
>CAZOTM010000032.1:0-13578 GCA_964582675.1 uncultured Clostridiaceae bacterium | reverse complement strand
ATTCACAACCACATTTGACTCGCTTCGTTCACTGATCCAGTGAAGTTATCTCACCACCTGAGTTTGGGAGTTGAATGTTTCAAAGCCCTTGAAGTCACTCATTTTGAGCGATTTCAAGGGCGTTTTTTTGTCCTGTTATTTTAAGTTCTCCATCAAATCGACCTTAGTTATACTGCGAAATTGGGTCAAGGTCATGTTCTTTCTCAAGGGTTTCATTCCCAGGATTCGGTGCAAGTTCAGATAAGTATTTGATACCTGGATGGGGGTCAGGATGATGTCGGGGAATGAGCCCTGAACCACGACCCTGGGCTCCTCAAGGGTATCCATCAGCACTCCCGCTGAGATCGGGGACATCTCATGGTTCACCACCAGATACTGGGTATAGCGGACCATGCACAAGGCAAGGTAACACAGGACGAAGTGGCCCCTGATGTGCTTGTCGGTGTGCACGTACACTGGTCTTGCCTCCAAGTCGGACTTGAGCACCCGAAAGCTCTCTTCGATCTTCCACAAGCCATGGTAACACGTTGTGACCTCCTCGGTTGTCAAGGCCAGGTTGTTCGTGATGACTGCGTAGTAGCCGTCATATTGCTCGGCGTCTCTGATCTTTTCTTCGCTGATCTTCCAGCCGGAGGTATCCATTTCCATTTCCAGAAACTGGTTTACACCCCGCTTGAGCGATGCCTTCATCTGGTAGGGCTTATCCATTTTTTTGCGCAGCTTCTCCAGCATCCGCTGCCGATCTGCATAGTCTTTGCTCGCTCGGCTGGCCGTCCAGGTCAGGTGGATCTTTACCGGTATGCTCTCCTCTCTGGTTTTGCGTGGCCTCCCCGGCTTGCTCCTGGCATGTTCGATCTCTTCCTCGGTCAGAGGCACTTTATACTTGAGTTCCTGCGTCACGACCTTTTCTTTCCGCAGAAGCTCCCCCGTCTTCGGATCCATAATCTGGGACCAGCCAGCCTCATCCCACACCAGCTGCTTGAACTCACTGGAGGATCGTTTCAGGATGTAACTGATGACAAAGTCATGGCCTGCATTGCACAGATATTCCAGATTCGGTCCCCCGTTGAGTCCTCGATCAGCGACTATGGTGATCTTCTCCATCTGGTAGAGCTCCCGAAGGCGCTCAACAGCCGCGATCAGGGTGCTCTGGTCCATGGTGTTTCCCGGGAACAGCTCATAGGTCACAGGGATCCCGTTGTTGTCGATCAGGAGTCCCATGACGACTTGGACCTCATTATTTTTGTGATCCTTGGAAAAGCCAAACATCCTCAGTTCGCCCCAGCGAGTACTCTCAAAGGCGTAGGTCGTAACATCGTAATAGCCGCGGTTACTTTCCCGGTTGGTGTTCTTCTCAAAGAACTTGGCCAAATGGGAGATGAGCTCCTCTTTGGACGCATCCAGGACATCCAGCACATCATAGAGACGGTCAAGCTTCATCTCAGCTAACCCGGCAAAGTCCTCCTGATTCTTGGAACAGGCAAGGATACTGGCTGGATCCATCAGGCGGTGAACCAACAAATAGAAGATCATGTCCACGACCTCCTGCTGTTCCCGCTTGCCGGCAGTTTCGGCAAAAATCTTATCCAGTTTCAGCGTCTCCCAAAGCCTCAGGATCAGGCTATGGCCGAAGCGGTAGCTTTGGGTGACTTCCGATTCATCACCCAACTCCTGATTGGACAAAGATGCCGTCAATGGAGCATTGGACTCTTTTTTTTCAAGTGTACGCCTGCGCGCTTCTTCTTTTAGTTTGACAATAACATCCGGGTCTTTCGCCAACATTTTTTCGTAGTTGCCAAGGGTCTCAATGACATTGGTCTTTTTTTGATTGGTGCCGGGAATCCGTTTATCTTCCCGAAATTGGATGACCCGATACTTGCCGGAACCGGTAATTGCCACGTACATGGGGCACCTCCGAGCAGAGATTTTGTTACTATCATTATACCACAATCTAACAGGATTTAACAGGACAAAAAAATATATATTTTTAAAATTTTAAAAAGTCTGCAACCCGCTCTGTTGAACGTTTTGCAGACTTGAAATCATGATTCTATTGAAGCTAACTCCCAAACTCAGGAACCACATTTGACTCGCTTCGTTCACTGATCCAGTGAAGTTATCTCACCATACCAAAATATTGGTCAATCCCGTCAGCGATCGCCTCAGCCAGGTCATCCCAATTTTCCTGATTACCTAAAATTAAACTGTCGGTCTTGCTGGTCAGGAAGCCCAGCTCCAGGAGTGACGAGGGCATGTCGGTCAAGCGATTGATGGCATAGGAACCGCCGGTTCCGGGAACATCATCTATGACTTTGGATGTGCCCATGATCGGCCCGATGGTCTCCGCCAGATATTGGGACAGAAGGATGGAACTGTCCAGCCAATTCGTCGTAGAGGGATAGAGCTTCTCACTGGAGTAGAAGGTGATCGTTCCGCTGGCACTGCTGGCGGATGCATTGCAATGGATGGACACATAGATGTCCGCCCCCAGCTGGTTGGCTTCAGTGATCCTGGGGTAGAGGTCAAAGGTATCCTCCATTTCCAATTTTGAGAGGTATACGGTATAGCCCCTGCTTTCAAGAATGTCTTTGGCCAGCTCAGAAATGTTCCAGTTGATGGTGACTTCATCCAGACCGTTGGCCACGGCACCGGTGCCAACTGCCCGATGACCCGGATCAAGGTAGACGACCAGCTTATTGCCACCGATCAGGTTTTCTGGGTTATGGGTTCTGTTATATAGTACAATAACATCCGCTTCCGTCTTGAGGATCCAGCCGGTTAAATCATTATATTGAACCTGGTACCATAAATCGTTGTCTGCTTTCAGATTCTCAAGGATGGTTCCGGATGGCATCTCAGCTACGAGACTTTTCGAACCTTTTTTGGGTTCGATTCTCAAAGGCACCTTTTTGTTGGTCCTCAGTTCACCCACCTTGGTCAGGGACAGATTTCCATAGTCCGGTGTGGCAAAGATGTTAGGCATATCGGCAACCGCTGCATCATCCCAGTACTCTGACCAGGAGTAGCCCTGGACTTTGTCTCCGTTTTCCAGAGTCACTTCCAGCTTCAGCCAGCCCTTGACGGCCGGGATGACCACATTGGCGGTTGCACCTTCATCAACTGTTGTGACAATATCGCTGGTGTTATCCGGTTTTACTCTAAGATTAACGCCTGCCGTACTGGATATCACCACATCGCTTACTTTTAGAAGATTCTTAATATCATTGTCTTCCGGATTGATCCAGGCCCCGGGGGTTGTTTGAGCCATTGAGATATTCTTCATGCCATTTGGATCTGTTTTATAAATGTAGTAGTCGCCCACGGCCTTCCAGCCCGTTGGATTGGTCCGTTTTTCAGCATCCAGGGCGGTCCCATAGGATGGCACTTCCACCAGTACTGGGTAGGGTTTCACTTCAGCCGCCGGAGGCTCCACCGGTGGCTCCTCGGGTTTCAAATTGTCCGCAAGATTTACCCAGCCGCCTGGTTTATTGGCTTTGGTGGAAATATTTACTACATCTGTATAGTCTGATGTTTTATAGATGTAGTAATCGCCGGGCTGGTAAGTTGCCGTTGGGTCGACCCCGTCATTAGCATCCGAGGCGGTGCCATAAGCTGGGATGGCAGTAACGATGGTGACGGTAAGAGGCTTGGCTGTGGGTGCTATCACCGCGGCCTTGGCATTGGTCTCATCCCAATATTTGGCACTGGAATATCCCACGATCCCATCGGCTTCCAGCTTGAGGTAGTCCCCGTTGACAGCTTTGACTTTCAGCGTGGTGCCTTCGTCGATGACTGCCAACACTGCGGAGTCGCTATCGGCAGCCTTCCTTAAACTCACCTCGTCGGTGCTGGTGGCATAGCGCTCTGACTTTACCACTCCCCATTTGGAAATGTACTGGGATGGCACATAGCCAATGGTCCCGTCATAGTCGATTTCAGACCACACCTCTCCCTTATCCAGCAAGGAAACCAGCTCCCCATTGGGGATCACGCCGATTTGTTCCCCATCCCAGGCGGCCTCGGCCCGGAGGTTGAGATCATAGGTAGTCACTGCCTTGGTATCCGCCAAGGTCTTTAGAGCTGGGAAGATGGACATGGTAAAGATTAAAAACAGAAATAATTGCAGGTACTTTTTTGTAATTTTCATAAAACCACCCTTAATGCAGCCTCCTACAGGCAAGTCAGTAGTAATGGGCAACGGCAGACCAACAGCAATCAATAAATCCAAGTCCGGCTTATAATTAAGCCGCTTATATTTTTAAATTATATCAAAATATCCAGGAGGAAGTACTGAAATTCTAAAATCCGACTGGAATCAACGGTTTATTCATCTTTCGAAAATCTGGATTTTTAGCCCAAAAAGCGGCCTTGTACAGGTTCTCTTGAAAGTTACAAGACCGGTGATTTGATCACCGGTCTTGGCTTTCCATATTTTCTTTTTATTGGACTTTGCGCTTTGTTCTTGCTCTTAGTATCCGAAGTAGCGGTCGATCCCGTCAGCGATCTGACGAGCCAGCTCATCCTGATTCACCGTATTTGCCAATATGATGCTGTCGGCTTTGTTGGTCAGGAAGCCCAGTTCCAAAAGTGAGGAGGGCATATCCGACATCCGGTTGACTGCCAGGGAGCCGTCGGTGTATGGTACGTCATCCACTATAAAGCCACTTCCCATTACTTTAGCCATGCCTTCCGCCAAGTATTGGGACAACAGGATCGAGCTGTTCAGCCAATCCGTTGTCGCCGGATTCAGCTTCTCCGTGGAGTAGAGGGCGATGGCGCCTCTTTCGCTTGAACTCAGGGAGGCATTGCAATGGACTGAGACATAAATATCCGCTTCCAGCTGATTGGCCTCGGTTATCCTGTCATAGAGGTCAAAATTATCCATCAGATGGTCTTTTGACAGGTATACGGTGTAGCCTTTCGCTTCAAGGAGCGCCTTGGCCTTCAGGGAAACATTCCAATTGATGGTGACTTCGTCGTAACGGATCCCGTCAAAGGTGGAGCCTGCTCCGGTACCAATTTCCCGATGGCCCGGATCAAGATAGACGACAAGTTCCTTGCTGCCGGTGGGGATCGCCGGAAACTGATATAACTTGATGATATCCGCTTCGGACTTTTTGATCCAGCCCACAAAGGTAACCCCGGCATTATCCTTATAAGAAATCTTATACCAGGCATCCGTCGCATCCAGGTCCGCAAAAATCGAACCGGAGGGTATTTTTTCAACAAGCAATGGCGAGGTGTCCGAAGGGTCTTTTCTTAAAGCCACCGGGGCATTGGTCCTTAATTCCCCGATCATGGTATAGGACAAATTTTCATAGCCTGGAGTCGCATTGTCAACAATTTCTGGTATTCGATTATCCAAAGGATCTATCCAGCTTCCCTTCGTCCCTTTTGTTTCACTGATATGAGTCATGCCGTTGCTTATTTCATAAATGAAGTATTCACCGGCAGAGAACACAGTTGTTGGGTTGGTTCCAGCGGCGGCATCGGCGGCGGTATCGTAGGCATCAACATCCGCTACCAATCGGATTGTCTCCTCCGTGCCTGCCGGCGGCTCCGTGATGACCGGGGGCTCCGTGATGACCGGCGGCTCTGTCTTTACCACATTATCAGCCGGGTTGATCCAGGCTCCCGGACTTCCTGCCGTCCTGGATATATTGATCATGCCATTGTAGGTCTTATAAATGAAGTATTCACCGACTGGATACACGGTGGTGGAATTGGTTCCGGCGGCGGCATTGGCAGCGGTATTATAGCCCTTCACACTCGCCACCACTGCTAATTTGGGTACAGCGGTAACCGGCGGTTCTATGACGACCGGCGGTTCTATGACGACCGGCGGTTCTATGACGACTGGCGGTTCTGTGATGACCGGCGGTTCTGCTGCTGCATTATCAGCCGAGTTGATCCAGCCTCCGGGTGAACCCTGGTTCCTTGAGATGTTGAGCATACCCGAATAAGTCTTGTAGATATAGAACGACCCAGCCGGATAGGTTCCTGCCGGATTCACACCCTTGGCCGCATCACCTGCACTCATATAGGTCTTTACCGAAGCGGTCAGTGTATATTTGTCCCCTGTACTGCCGGTTGGCGGCAAGGGGTTTGGAGTTGGGTCTGGAGTTGGGTCTGGAGTTGGGGTTGGAGTTGGGGTGACAACGGAGGTTCCTCCGATACTGATATAGGAAGAAGATACCCAACCGACCCTTGAACCATACTTAACGTTGATCCATGATCCGGAAGTGCTTCCCATCACCTCAATGGCAGTCCCTGATGGGATGACCGTGAGAATCGAGGCCGACAGGCTTCCCGTCGCTCTCAGGTTTAAGGCTGCGGTTGTTACTGCCAGGACTGGACTCGTGCTTGCTGTTTCCTTGATCAGGTATTCAGTCGCTATATAACCGGTTTTTCAGGATATCTCAACCTTTGACCAGGTTCCCATTTCCGAGACGATATTCACAATAGTCCCGGGGCTCACAACAGATTCTACGGAATAATCCGTTCCCGGGCCGGTTCTGAAGTTTACATAGTCTGAAGCCGTCGCGCCTGCTGCCATCGCAGACAACGCCCCACCGGCAACTGAACTCAGCAGTGTCGCTGAAAGGATCAATTTTACCAGATTTTTTCTGAAATTAGTATTCAACACATTTCCCTCCGTGGTCTCGTGATTGACTGATAAACCAACCGGTTAGTATTATTCGATTTTTATTTTGATTTCTAATGACGAATTTCTAATACACTCAGCCTAAAACGCCGGGAAGTCAAATGTCAAAACAACAGAGGTCAAACCAAAAATTAAACAAATCAAATCTTACATTAATTAACCGTGCTTATTTAATACTATACCAAATAATTAAATTTAATGTAACTTAATCACATACAAAACAAAACAATGGAGGAAAAGACGGGTTATTTTTAGCCCAAAAAAAGGAAGCCTGTGGCGGCTTCCCAGGTAATGTTAACACGGTATACAGTTGCATTATTTCTATATGGCTTGGTCTTTGACCGCTTCACAGGATCTGGAAGCAAAGGATGAAAATGACAAACACCATGATGATGGAGGTGAGGGTGCCGATCAGGTAGTATTCGGCAAAGGCCGGGTCCTTGCTGATCCGGTCATACCGGGCAATGCTCTTGGCAGTGAGGACCAGTCCCACAGCGGCAAACTCACCCAGGGACAGGAGGATCAGGCTGAGGAATTTTTCCAGGACACCGATGATGCCCCCGGCTTTGAGATTGTTCACCCGGCTTTCCCCGCCATCAAGCGGGGGAGCCGTGACTGTCGCTTCCGGGTTTGCCTTCATATCCCCGGGTTCCTGACGGACAGTGGCTTCCACCGGTTTTAAACCACGGAATAATTTAGCAAAGGTGATATTGGAGGGCTTGTAGATCAGGAGCAAGGCTAACCCCCATTTGGCGGTTATTTCAGAGGTCAAGCCGAGCTCCGCCCAAGTGGTTTCGATCCAGGGCAGAGGCGACACCCCATTACTTTTGAATGCCATGGCGAGGACAATCAGGCTGACTGCGTGCAAGAGCTGGTCCAACCCATAAAGTTTCCCTTCATCCCTTATAAAATAGACCGGGCTTTTTCCGACCGCCCGCTTCCCCAGATCAATGAGCCCGTGGAGGACCACTGCCAGAAAGGAGGCTGCCAAAAACTGGCGGTCAAGCTGTAAATAAAGGGCAGCGATTGAAAATGGTATGGCATAGTGGAGGAGATGCTGCCTGAAGACCCGGGGATCCTCATGTTTGTTATCGGCAATTGCCTCCGTTTGCAGGTAGTAGTCCCCCAGAACATGGCTGATCAATAAGTATAGCAGGATCGTCTTCATGGTTTGCCGCCATAGCGGTTACCCAACAGGGCATTGATGGCTGTAACTGCTTCCAAATATTCGAAGTAGCCGGAGGTCTTTAGACTGCGGTGGATGGTGGACTGATTCAGGCCGCTTTTCCTGGCGATCTCGCCCTGGGTCAGTTTATGGTAGTGGGTGTCACCAATGGTTTCCCGCTGTTTGGGGGTCCATTTGGATTCGATGAGCGTTAAAAGGGTCAGGCAGGAGTTGACTACCCCGATGCACGGATCGCCAGCTTCGGCTTCGACTCGGATATCGCCGACAGCCGTCTTTTTGCCCCGTTCGTTTTTCTTCAGATATTCCACCATGCGCCTGGCCCGGTGATAGGCCGGTCCATCCGCACCCAGGCTTTGCTCCGGATCGATGGGGGTGGTGATCTCCCCGATTCCCACGCCGAACCTCCCGCTTACCGGGTGCATGCGGTATTTGATGTACTGAATGATTTCCAGAATCCCCCCCGGCTCAGTCAGCAAACCCTGGAATTCATCCCCCAGGGTGATGGAAAACTTACTCCCCAATTGGCTTCTATATTTTACGTTCACATCATCCAGAATTTCCTTGAGTTGTTTTTGGAAAACGGCTCTGTCCCCGATTTCCCGTGATTTGATCAAATCGCCGATAATGGCTGTATACATAGGACTCACCTCGCTTCTAAGTATACCACGTTGTAAGGACGATCGGGTGAATATGCACCCTAAAATACATATCAAAAGGCTTTGTTCACAATCCCGGATTCAATTGATATAATGAAGAGGTTGAACAATGGGAGATGATTAAAGTGAGTAAAATATCCAGAAATGATGCCTGGGAATTACTGAATCAATACAATAAAACTGACAGCTTAGTCAAGCATGCCCTGGCGGTGGAAGGTGTCATGCGGCATTTTGCCAGAAAATACGGGGCAGACGAGGACGAGTGGGGTGTCATTGGTTTGATCCACGATTTGGACTATGAAATGTATCCGGACCAGCACTGCACCATGACGGAAAAGCTGTTAATGGAAGCCGGCTGGCCGGAAGACTATATCCGGGCGGTGTTATGCCACGGTTACGGCCTGGTCAACCAAATCAAACCAGAAACCGACGTGGAGAAAGTCCTCTATACCATCGATGAGCTGACCGGGTTGATCGGGGCTGCCGCCTTGATGAGACCCAGCAAGAGCGTAGGGGATATTGAAGTTAAATCCGTCATGAAGAAATTCAAATCACCGGCCTTTGCTGCCGGCGTCGACCGAACCGTCATCTTAAACGGCTGTGAAATGCTGGGTATGACCATCCAGGAAGTGGTGGATGAAGTCATCCTGGGAATGCGCTCAGTCTCGGATGCCATTGGTTTATAAAGCCATACCGAGCCATGATAGCAGAAACAGGCAGAACCAAACAGAAGCAGGTAATTTTAAAATAGCCTGTTTCTGCATGGTTCTTTTTTTCCTGATCAAAAACAAATCAAATCAAACCACACCTTACCATGCGGTGCCAAAAGCCTATGGTTGACCTCAATCTAACTTCGCCATCCCGAAAGGATGACTATGGCTTGTAGGAAGCATGCCTAATTTACGATGCCGAAGGAAACATCGACAAAATCCTTTGTCTCCAGCTTCAATTTGTCCTTGTTGTAGAGTTCTTCCACCCGTTTCAAGGCATCCTCCATGGATTTCCCCTCGGAAATCTTGACAATCACACGTTTCTGAAGGATCTCAGTGATTTCAATTTCTACGGTTCTCATATTATCGCCTCCAAAGTTCGGCTATGGCCGGAATATTATCATTTCTATTATTAAGGAAAGACCCGGATCGGATCATTTGCTGTCTTAATTCATTGAGGAGGTCGTCCCTTTCCCCGCTTTCCACTTTGCAAATTACTGTACTGCCGGCTATGAATAGGATCCGGACAAAGAATTGGTCCCCCACCGTATCATAGACCCTGCCCGCACTCATGGTTCCCACGGCCTTGGTGTACGGGCTGTTCGCCACATACCCCAGTGTGTCATAAATGGGCAGAACGGCACGAATCGCTTCGGAGTCATATGGGTTCTCCGGTTCCTTCTCGCAGCTGACCAATGCACCAATTTTAAATACTGCCATGCCATGATAATGTTTGGCACCGGTTATGGTAATAAATTTATCCCTTGTCACCTTCCATCAACTCCTTGCATTGAGCATATCAAGTTGAACGGACACTTTTTTGATCCGGGATCCGTCTATTGGGTATCCATTGAGCATTTAATCAAAGGGAATTTAGATTAAAATTAACATGCAAAAAGTCCGTCTCATTTCACGGCCGCCATGACCGGCTGTGAAATGAGACGGACTTAATCCATTGGTTTTCCAGTTTTTCCGCTTTTTGAATCCCATCTCCCTGTCTTTTCAGGGAAAGTTTCGGTTTTCCTTTTTGTTTCCTTTAAGAGCCCTGATTAATTGCTTGAAATATGTCAGGCCATGGGGCTCATCGCCTGGCGGCAATCTCAATCGGTTCCATCAGGTTTGATCCTTGTCTCCTGCTTAACCGGGCGTTTCCTCCCCCTGGATCCTGGGAGCCTGGGTCAATTGGATGTGTTCGCCGGCTTCATCCATGGATCGGCAGACAAATATTCTAGGTTCCGGGTCTTCGGCAGTAGCCACGACAAAGGAAAATGCCTGATCCACAGTAGCCGCTCCCCAGGTACCGCTTTTGTCCACTGCGATGATGGCCATGGGCGTGTCTGTCTGTCGATTGCGCTTGAGGCGCAGAGCCAGCTGCTTTAATGATTCCTCACAAGCCTGTTGGGCCGTCCGGCCTTCCTTCATCAGTCTCACTGCCTCATAAGCCAGGCAACCCTTCATGATTTCTTCGCCAAGTCCGGTACAAACTGCACCGCCGACATCTGAATCCGCATATAAGCCTGCCCCAGGCAGCGCTGAGTCGCTTACCCGGCCTCTTTTTTTCAGCATCAACCCGGTCGTCGAGGTACCGGCACAAATCGTTCCGTCCCTGTCCAAACAGACCGTTCCCACCGTATCATTGCCGGCGGCTTTACTGGCATCAGCTGATCCGTCCCTGCTCCGAACCGAAAACCTGGCATAGGTTTTTTCTGTGAGCAGTTCCTTTTCTTCAAACCCGTTTTCTCGGGCATATTCCATAGCCCCAAGTCCGGACAGAAAATTATTCATGGACAGGGTTGATAGCTGCTTGGCCACTTTGATGGGATTAGCGATCCCTTTTAAGCCTGTGACTGCTCCAAAGGTCAAGCTGTTGCCGTCCATGAATGCCGCATCAGACTCCACCTCGCCCTGTTCATTGGGGAACCCGCCAAATCCAACGGAATCAAAGTCGGGATTGTTTTCTACATTTGCGATGATTTTTTCTGTGCACAATCCGGAATCGGAGACGGAGTCCAAAAATTTAGCTCCCTCCCTGACGCCTGCTTCCGACATTGCCCATGTACTTACAATGGTCCACATAAGATCTCCTCCGATAATTACGGTATATCTTATTATACTTACAATTGAGGGGTTTTTAACAGTTATATTATTTCCTGTTGACTTCAATGTATAAAATGAAGGAACCAACCGACTTAATAAACAAACACATCATCCAAATTATTGTGGGGCTGGAGAACACGAACCAAAATCTGCTTTCCGACAACGGCCGAATCTGGCGGTTGTCCTCCAGCATCATGCCAAAACAAGACTGCACTGCAAATTCCGGCAGGAATCCGATGGGTTCCTGTGAAGCTGGTCCCTCTGGAAGCGACCAGGGTTCAATCCCAAGGAAAATGGATGGCAGTCAGATCGGAGGATCATCCGATGGACCACCGCAGCGTTCTTGGTCCATCCCTAAGGGTGTGTAATGCGGCGGGCAGGGTGTTGAATTGGGATGAAGGGTCTGGACGTTCCAATTGATCCCACATTTTATCCCACAATTGATCCCACAATTGATCGAACAGAGGAGAATTTTGAAGATCATGCTCCGGGGGCAGCAGTTCAAAAGTAAATGGGCTTTAATCAGACTGCAACCGAAACCGGGTCAGGAATCCAGCCACTGTCTGCTGATCAGGGAAACGGAGGTATATACCCAGGGCACAGGTATCATCCACACAGATTAGACCTCGATCTCAGCGTTGATCAGGGTTTAAGCCCACCTCAACGCCACTGCTCCCGTCCTTGCAATGGCTCAATTTATTATGCAGAACTCGTTTAGTTTTATGCAACGAACCGTTGAATCGCCCCCCCAAATTGCAGGCCCGGAGTTATGAAGATTGTCTTCATAAGTGGCTCACAGAGCCAATTTTACGCATTAACGAAAATTTCACAATTATTAAGAAAATGTGTGATTTTTGGGTGATGCAAAAGTAACTACTTTTAAAACCCATTGCTATGTGCTGATCCTGGCGAACTGTTGAAACTGCTTCATCGATTTTCAGTTGTGATTACAAATATTCATATTTGTTACCGGTTTGACATTATTTCCACGGTGTGGTAAAAACTTACTTGTAAGCAAACTCGTTAAGAGATACCGAACAAGAAGATTATCAACCGATTATTTTATCAAGCGATAATTAACCAACACGGAGGGAAATATGTTAAAAACCAAAATTAGAAAAAATCTGGCAAAATTAATACTAGCAGCTACCATGGTAACGACAGTTGCCGGCGGAACTGTGACAGCATTGGCAGCAGGCGCAACTTCATCAGATTACGTAAATTTCAGAACAGGACCGGGAATGGATCATTCCGTACAATTTGTTGTTAAACCCGGAACTACTGTGAATATTGTCTCGGAAATGGGCTATTGGTCCAAGGTTGAAGTATCCGGAAAAACCGGCTACATGGCGACTGAGTATCTGGTCAAAGACACTGCCGTTGAAACTCCAGACGTTGCAGTAACAACTGCAGGATTGAATTTAAGAGCTTCCGGCAGCCTATCCGCCTCAGTTCTGACCGTCATCCCCTCAGGAACGGCCATTGAAGTGATCGGAAGCACCTCCGGCTCGTGGATCAACGTAAAGTATGGTTCCAGAACCGGGTGGGTATCATCTTCCTTTATTACCATCGGCGGAACCGCCGTGGTTGCACCCAAACCCACGCCCCAACCGCCAGCCCAGGAAACGGCAACAGGTACCGCAGGGGAAAAATATGAGCTGAAGTCTTCGGCAAAAATCTACATGAGCGCAAGCGATGCCGCCAAGGGTGTGAATTCAGTGGGAACTTATTCCCCAGGATCATTCTACATCTTCAGAACCTACTCAGGCATGCTGAACATCAGCAGAAAAGATGGTTCTGCCGGAGCGTGGATCAATCCTGATGGGTCTTCCCCAGCAACGGACACAAACACCACCCCGACCCCAAAACCGTCAACAACAACTACTACCACACCTAAACCAACTCCTTCTACTACCACGGATCCTGTGACCACGCCGGCTCCATCCGCCGATTCCGATAATCCTTACCCGGGTTATACCAAAATGGTCTTCGATATGAGCTTCTACTCCAACCTGCCCCAGGATAACGGCGGCTACACCGTAACTGCCAGCGGGACCCCATTAAGATACGGCGTCCTGGCATCCAACGTATGGCCCAGAGGAACTGTCATTGTACTCCCAGGCTGGGGAACCTTTACCGTTGAAGACAGAGGCGGTTCAGACTTTAACGTCAAAACCAGACTGGACATGCTGATCGAACCCAATCCAGGGGAAAGCCAGTCGGCTTACCTGAACCGGATCATGATCCTGGGAAGACAGAAGATTA
>CAZOTM010000031.1:0-13740 GCA_964582675.1 uncultured Clostridiaceae bacterium | reverse complement strand
AGGATTTGTCCCTTAGGGTCTTTTCCCGGGTACGCCCGAACCTGGCTGCATCATTCCGCCAGAACCGATGGCTGTCAGGGAGGAAGTCATTTCAAAGCTGATCAGTTCTGCTCCACCGGTATAGCTGCCACCTGTATAGACACCATCTGTTGCGGTTCCCGTTGAGGTCCCCCCGGTCAAAACCCGATAGGTCTCGCCGACCTTCAGCCCTTCAAAGGAAAAGGCGATGGAGCCAAAGGTTTTGCCGGACATAAAGGTCAGAATGGTCTCCCCAGTGGAGGCTTCTATATGGACCAGGGTCTCCGCCGGTATGTTCGAGGTGTTTAACAGAAAGGCCGGCTGGGTCGAGGTATCACTGACCCCCTGGGCCATGCCCGAACTGCCTGCTGCCAGGAGGGTTCCTCCGGTCAGGGTGAAATTTCCGTTATAATCCACGGCCCCATTGTTGTTGGCGGTGGGTCCGTTGACCACCACGGTTCCGCTGCTCATCAGGATGTCTCCATTGCAGTCGATGCCGTCGCCGTCGGCACTGATGAATACATAGCCGCCGTTGATGGTCAGCCTGCTCCCATCGGAAGCATCAAAGCCGTTCTGGCCGGGCCGTCCGTTGACGGAAGACCCGTCATTGCCGCCGGCCGTATTGATCCCGTCATCCATGGCCCCCACATGGAGATCGCCGTCATTGATGGTGATGACTGCCCCTTCCAGTCCTTCATAGCATTTTTCGATATAGATGTCCCCATTATTGACGGTCAGGGCCTGGTCCGCATGGATCCCGTCATCTCCCGAAGAGATCTGAATCGTCCCCCCATTGATGGTGATGTTCCCGTTGGAGTGGATGGAGTCATCGGAGGAGTCTGCTTTGATGACTCCACCATCGATGGTGATCAGCTGGCCGGCTTTGATGCCCTTGGCACTGTCGGATACCGTTAAAGCTGGATCATCTGCAGCTCCCGGGCTGGTTTCACCGCCCCAGGTACCCCAACTGGCATTGCTTGTGCTGGAATTGGCGCTGCCGCCGCCGGTATTCAAGGTAATATCCCCAGCCTTGATCAAGAGGTCTGTTTCCGCCTGGATCCCATCATGGCCGGCGGTGATGTCCAAAGTGCCGGCTTCGATCAGAACAAAGCCCAGGGAAGCATCTTCAGCGTTCGAAGCTTGGATTCCATCCCCCCCGGCATCGACGGTGATGTCACCGGCAAGCACTGCGACACAGTCTTTGCCTTTGATCCCGTCATTGACTGCCGTGACCTGAAGAATCCCACCGGTGATTTTCAAATCATCCTTGCTGACGATGCCATGGCTGAAGTTGCCATTGACCTGAAGGCTCCCCCGGCCGTTAATGGTCAGGTCCGCCTTGCTGAATATCGCTGCATCGGGTTCCTCAGCTTCCGTTTCTTCATAGGTATACTCCGTTCCATCACTCACTTGATTGACCGTCCCCTCCGGGAGAGTGATGACTGCTTTATCTGCATTCTTGATGTAGATCGGCGATGTGGCCGTGTTGGTCAAATCCATTCCATTCAGGACCAGGACCACATCATCCCCGTCACCGGCATCCACGATGATCTGACCGTCCGCCATGGTTCCGGAAAGGACATAGGTGCCAGCCGACCGGATGGTAACAATATTATTGTCCACCGTTATCCCCTCACCCGCCACCGCCGCACCCGAATCCGACAGGGTGATTTTGCCAGCGGTTTCCAGATCAAACGCTGTTTCCAGATCCTTCGCTGAATATTCCACATCATACCCGGCTACCGCTGTACCGGCTATCTCTGCCCCAGGGGTGGCAGAGGCTGTCCCGGCTGAAGACCCATCGGCTGCTGTTTTAGCAGCTGTGGTTTGGATGGTGGTGGTCCCTGCGCCGGTTCCGGCACTTTCCGCAATGCCCGCTGTGCAGGCGGAGGTCATGACTCCGATGGTCATAATGAGTGCGATTAGTCCTGTTAATTTTCCTGTTTTCATGATTATTTATTCCTTCTTTCTTTTTTTTCTAGAGCTCCAGCTTAGGCTGAATACTCTCCGTTGTAGCTTACGAGGGTGGCATTTTTAACACCGTATAAACTGGCCAGTTCATTGACAAAAGCGGTGTCCTCCGTCTTCAGTCTGATTTCATAGATCAGTTCGATGCTGCCAGGGGTGATGGTCTTGGATTTCACTTTCAATTTACGCAGCCTTTGTTTCAAGTAACCCAGGGATTCGATCTCCCCGGACTCATCGGCCAGGTCGAGGATCAGGATGTAGGGTGAATCATGGTCGGTTCTCCCCACAAACCCCAACAGCACTACGCCGATCAACAGGGAACCGACCAGTGCCAGGGGGAGCATGCCGGCACCCAGGACGATCCCGCAGCCAATGGCCCAGAAAAGGAAGACCAAATCCAGGGGATCCTTGATGGCCGTCCTGAACCTGACAATGGACAGGGCGCCCACCATACCCAGGGAGAGGACCACATTGGAAGTCACTGCCAGGATAATGAAGGTCGTCAGCATGGTCAGGAGGACCAGTGAGATATTGAAGGGCTTGGAATACAATACCCCGGTGAAGGTCTTGTGGTAGATATAGTAAATGAACATACCGATGAGGAAGGCACAGATCAGTGCAATGGCGGCATCCACAAAGGAGAATTCCGTCAGTTTCTCCAAATAACTCGATTTAAAAATATCCGAAAAGGTCATATCATCATCTCCTAAATTTTAGTTGTTGCTGCTTTGGATGGTCGGTCTTCGTCCGGAACTGCCGGTTCATGGGTTTTCACCCCGTGATCAGCCTACCGGTGGTATATTTTGAATTAGCAGTCCGCATGGCCCCGCTGCCCCGAAGGATGTCCCTGATGATATCCGGCAGATATTCATCAAATTTGACTTCCAGAATGCATTTTCCCTGGTCCTCACGGTGATAAGCGGTCTCATCCGCAAAGAACGCCCGGACAGCTGAGCTGTGCACCAGGTCATAATCCAATGTCACCCGGACATTGCCAGGCCGGTAAAGAAATGGCTCCCGGTAATAGCCGGCAATGAGCTTGGGTCTTAGGACCGCTGCCCGAAGTTTGGCATAAAACTCGATGAGGAGCTCATCATCACGGCCTTTCAGAAACGTGTAATCCCCGTCCAGCAGCTGACTGACTTCCCCTTTGGTAAGGGGCGCAGCTCGCTTATAGCCTTTATTTTGGAATTTGACTTTCTTTTCCAGGCGGATAAAGTCGTAATCATGGTTGTAGCAGCGGATCCTGAACTTCTCCCGGTAAGGGGCTCCCAGCAGGTTATCGTTTAAGGCTTCATCATCCAGGGTATCAAAATACAGACTTTTAATGAAATAGCCTGGCCCAAGGGCATTGCAGTCCCGCTTCATGACCCGCCCCAGGTTCCTCGACAATAGGATCCTGGCCTCCGGGGTGATGAGATATTTATATTCATTGCGATAGGAATTGTGATCCATTCTTCGCCAGCTCCTTCTCTTTAACTGTTCTATGCTTTGATTTTACTCACTTATCCGGATCACTTCCCCGAAAAACTGATTCAGATTCCCCGCAAAGGACACGCAAAGCTTACCGAAACGTTCCGCACTTTACAATCAAGTTCGGATCAGCTCCTCACTGGCGTTCCTGGTTCCATGAGGTGGCTGCCCTGACTGAAATGGACTTTGACAGGCTGCTCCGGGATTGGGTGTTGCTTGATTGGGTGTTGCTTGATGGGGTGTGGGATACTGCCCAACGGGTTATCCGGCGGCGGAGGGCTCCTGTTGTGCTGCGAATGGTAGAAACGGCTATGGGAGGATGGGAGGCAAAATAGCAGCCGCCTGATCCATCCCACGGATCAGGCGGCTGCTATTTATAAATGTCCTGGCTTAGGTTCCTCCCAGGCTATAACCTTGGTTCCCCCAGGCTTTAACTTTGGCTGGAAGGCAGTAAGTTTTACAAGCGGTCATCCGGGATGGCAGGATTGTCCCTATCCCCTTGGTTCCTCCCCTGCCATTGGCAGGAAAAGCGTGAAGGTCGTGCCGGCCGGGCTGGAAGCGACTTCAATCCGGCCCCGGTAGGCGGTGATGATGGACTTGACGATGGACAGTCCGATCCCATGGACTCCCTCCCTGCCCTTATAGAAGCGGTCGAAGATCCTCGGCAGATCATCCTGACTAATACCCGGCCCGTCATCAAAGACTTTGATCATGATCCGGTTTTCCATGGTCTTGCAGGTGACTTTGATGATGCCCCGGCTATACCTCACGGCATTGGAGACCAGGTTTTGGAATGCTCTTTCCATGGATCTTTCATCATAGCTGAAGGTAACCGGCGTCTCCTGAAAATCGTAGTCCACCCGAATATTTTTGCTGTTCAGCAGGGAGGTGAAGCGTTCCATGGTATAGGACAGGGTTTCCCGCAAATCGGCGGTCTTGTAGACCATATCCCGGGACCTGGCATCCAGTCTGGACAGGACAATGATATCCTCCACCAGCTCGCTCAGTTGGTCTGTCTCCCGCCGAATGACCGAGGCCGCCTTTTCCTTGGGGATCAGGTTATGCTCGATGGCTTCCGCATTGGTCTTGATGATCTGCAAGGGTGTCCTCAGTTCATGGGAGGCATTTTGAAAGAAGACCCGCTGTTCTGTATCATAGGCCATGAGCTTTTCACCGGTCTCATTCATGGACAGCTTGAGCTCATGGAGCTCCCGGTCGGCAAAATCCTTATCCAGGGGTTTGTAGTCGCCCTCGCCGATCCGCTTGGCGAATTCACTCAGTTCCTCCACCGGTCCGGCGATCCTTGAGGATATGAGGTAAGTCAGAAGAATGGTGACGAGGAGCGCCGCCCCCATGATCCATAAAAGCATGGTGGAAAGGTTCTTCTCAAAGCTGTATAGATTGGTCATATTAATGAAGAAAACCAGATAGCCGCCCTCACTTTCCGGGTTGACTACCGAGGTGTAATAATACAGTCCCAGGTCCGTCTGAAGCTTCAAAATCCCCTCGGCATCCAAAGTGATTTTTTTTGCTTTAACCGCTTCGGTAAAATCGTCGAGACTGGCAGTCAGATTGATGTCCTCGGGGAAAAACTTCGGCAGCCGGACTTGAAAATCCCCGGAGACCATGACCATCTCCGCATCGCCGGAAGGCGTCTGCTTTGGTTTGGTGCCGGGTTTGTCAGGCGCAGCTGAGCCATCCTTGGGCTCCGCCGGCTGAAAACTCCTGGATTGTGACAGCACCTCATTGGCATTGTTTTCTATGTACTGGGTGATCAGGACATTGAATACCAGGATGATCATGACAAATACTGCCAGAATGAGGGAGGTCATCATGAGGAGCATCCTGATTTTCAGACTGTGTTTCTTTTTCTCCGTCATTTACTCCTCCATTACCCGAAAGCCAAACCCCCAGATGTTTTCGATCTTGACTCTGGTACCCCCCAGCTTTTTTCTAAGGCGCCGGACCGTGTCATCGCAGGCTCTGGTTTCAATGTCCCTGCCATACCCCCAGATCTTGTCCAGCAGCTCATCCCGTGACACTGCCCGATCCTTGTTCTCGATGAGATAGACCAACAGATTGTATTCACTCGGTGTCAGGTCGATCTCTCCGTTGCTGCCCCGGACATCCATGGTCTTTAAATTGACCAGGATATCGGCAAAGGCCAGCTCGGCTTTGTCCGGCGCTGCGACAGTTTCTTTGTCCAGCCGCACGCGCCGCAGCATGGCTTTGACCCGCATAACCAGGGATATGGCACTGAAGGGCTTGGTAAAATAATCATCACTGCCCAGGTTGATGCCCGTGGCATAGTCGATTTCGCTGTCCCTGGCTGTCAATATGATGATCGGGACGGAGCTGATCTGCCTGATTTTTTTTGTGATCTCAAAGCCGGTGGAGCCCGGCATCAGGACATCAAGGATGACCAGATCCGGTGCTGTTCGGATAAATTCCTCAAAAAGGGAATCCCCATTGTTAAAATCCGTAACCAGGTAACCCTCGCTCTCTAAAAAAGCCTTCACCGTTTCCCGGATATTATCTTCATCCTCTGCCATAAAAATACGTTCATTCATATTCATCACCTGAATCCAAGTATAGCTGAATCACAGCCTGATTGTTACGCAAAAAATACGCAAACCATACCAAAATCAGCTCGAGCCCCTGGCAAAGAATTGCCTTCATTCATCTCCCTGGGAAAGACATGCCTCAATCAGGCTGCTGGCAGATATAGTATTGAAAAAGCCAATTTACTAAAAAAGCCAAATTTTGATAGACGGTCTGTCGATAAAAAACCAGGAGCCTTGCAATGGTCAGCTCCTGGTTTTCTCTTCCCTGCGTTTCAATTTCTTCCTTATCAGGTTATTTCGTTTCTATTCCCATTCCTCTAACCGGAGGAGTGATGTCTGACCTAAGGTTACAGCCTGGTTCTCCCTTTGTTAAATTTACAGGGATACCACCACTTCACGCCTCAGGCTGAGTGATGTGCTGCTGCCTGGCCGTCGGCTCAATGAATTTCCGGATTTTTTCCATAGTGCAAGAAATACTCAGTGATCCGGCTGATCAGGTCCCGCAGGACTTCGCTTTGATAACTGTTCTTGTTCCATACGAGATAAATAAATCGGGAGTGGTCTTTGCCGGTAATGGGGATGCTGATGATCTCTCCCCGAGCCAGCTCATTTTTAACCGCCAGGGCCGATATGAAGGAGGTTCCATAGCCCTTGATGACCAGCTGCTTGATGGCTTCGATCCCCTGCATGATGGCGACGGGGTGAAGGGACCCAGGATCAATGCCGCCGGAGCGCAGGATATCCTCCATGGTATGCTTGACCCCGGAGCCGGATTCCCGCATGATCAAAGGTTCCTTAGCCAAGCGCTTCAGGTTTGGTTTGGTTTTCTTCAATTCCTCATAATAAGGGTTGGCCGGTGCGATGAACACAAAGTCATCCACGACCAGCTCATGGAACTCACACTGGTCGTTGGGCAGTTTCATTCCCACGATCCCCAGATCGACCTCGGACTTTGCCACTTTTTCAATGATATCCTTACTGTTGGCTTCCGTCGCCCGGATAAATATGGCGGGGGACTCCTTGAACAGCTGCCCCAGAAAATCCGGCAAGAGATAGGTTGCCGGAATGGTTGAGACACCCAGGCTGATCCCGTTGGGCGGGAATTCCTTGAACTGCTCGGTCAGCCGATCCCGGCTTTTTATCAGGTCCACCGCCAATTTGTAGAGCCTGGCGGCTTCCTTGGTTGGCTTCAACTCTCGCGTCGTCCGCACAAAAAGCGGCGTATCCAGTTCCTCCTCCAGCTGTTTGAGATGAAGGCTGACTGTTGGCTGTGATATATTCAGATCCTTGGCAACCTGGGAAAAGCTGCTGATTTCATATAGTTTGACAAATACTTCCAATTGTTTGAATTCCATATTTCCTCCTTCTTTAGCTCCCTAAGCCCCTGGTGTTAGATAATATTGATCTTCCCGATTGATCTTCCCCATTGAACTCCCGATTGATTTTCATTCGTTTCCTTGGATTGCGATCGATCTTCCCTTAAGTTCCCGCCGTTGACCGCAACCATATGTATATTTTGATTATATAGTATTTAAGGCCTCAATTTAAAAAAATTATTACTTATCCACAAACTTTTCTTAAATTGAAAAAATGCCCCCTTTTGGATCAACAGCGATTTTCTTTTTTCACTGTCTCTCTTAAAGGGAGCATACCAAATTGCCGATCAAGGGGGCTTTTTTCATAGTCGCCAGATAACGACAGGCCTTGCGGGAAATTTCTTAAAGCATTTCGATAAAGGCAGCGATCCGGGTTTCGATTTGTCCGCTGTCGGTTGTCGAATAATCCGTTTCCATTTTCATAAAGGGTATGCCCATTTCCTTCACAGCCTTGGCCATTCTGGCCGATTCCACATTGAAGGTGTGGCAGCACTGCAGAATGACATCCATGACGCCATCCACCTTATACTTCCTGATCATTTCCCTGGTGTTCTCCATTCGGCCATCATTCGGCGTCATTACCGAGCAGTTCACCGCCAGATAGTGGTCGGCGATGGCTTTTATAATATCCTCCGCGTCTTCATCGATGAGAGCGCTGTTGGTCCTCTCCCCGGAACAATCATCCAGGCAGACGATCACACCACCATTTTTTTCAATGACCGCCCCCACCTTATTGATCAGCCCGCCGGTGGGGCAGCCGGTTAAGAGGATCCGCTTGGCGTTTGCATCCACCTGGGAGATACCATCTTCGAAGGCCGCCCGTTTTTCACGGACCAGTTTTTCCACGTTTTCAACATAATCTTCCACCTGGAAGCTGAAGCCGCCGGTTTGCATGGAAATCATCATTTCCGTGCCCAGCATGGCGGGGGGCTGACTCTGCTGAAGACCAAACATCTCCAGCTTGGCCCGCCGCAGTCGGTTTCTAAGCCTGACCGCTTCCCTGAGCTTTTCATCGGTGATGACCACCGAAAATTTACTTTCCAGCTTTTCCTTCAGCAGTATGACTTCCTGATACCAGATATCTTTGGCATACGGCCTTTCCTGGCTTTGCGGCAAATGCAGGATATGGGTCTCTTTCATTTCATTCAAGAGCTCATACATTTTCTTTTTGCCGTCGCAGGTGGTTTCACCGATGATGATGTCTGAAAAATAGGTATAAGGGCATTTATCCGTGTAGGCAAACCCATAAGTGGATTTGATCAAGGGACAGAGGTTTTTGGGCAGTACCTCTTCGGCATCAGCGATGGTCTCATTGCTGGTGCCGCACAGGCTGATGGCTGCGATTCCGGCGGCATCCAATATCTCCAGGGGTGTGTAGGTGCACAGACACCCGGCGATGAGTCCGCCGTTTTCCTTAAATTCCTTGGCTTTGATAAAGCCGTTTTTTCGTGCATCCTGAAATTCTTCAAAATTATTGGGCATCGATTTCATTTTAATCTCCATTCCTGTGGCAGCAGGTGTTGTTGGTTGAGTTATCCTGAGGTTGTTGATTGGGTCTGATCCATCCGCGGCGGCTGGCTTTGAATATTGTTGAGCTGTTCCAGCTCGTCCAGCAGCGTTTGATTCAATCGTGCATAGCGCTGATCCGACCGATCCCGGATCCTTGGCATATCCACCCTGATGTCCTGCTCGATGGAGCCGTTCCGCTTGCTCATCAGGATGATCCGGTCAGCTAAGTAGATCGCTTCATCCACACTGTGGGTGACAAAAATGATGGTTTTTTTATCCTGCTGCCAGATGCGCAGCAATTCCTTCTGCAGCTGGATTCTGGTATAGGCATCCAAGGCTCCGAAGGGCTCATCCATCAAGACCACATCAGGATCATTGGCCAGGGAGCGGGCGATGGCCACGCGCTGCTGCATGCCCCCCGAAAGCTCGTGGGGCATTGATCTTCGAAAACTTTCCAGACCGATAATTTTTAAATATTTGTCCACGGTATTTTGCTTGTCTTCTCTGGGTAATTTTTTAAAATCCAGACCCAGGGCAATATTATCTTCCACATTGAGCCAGGGCATCAGAGAATAGTTCTGGAACACCAAACCGATTTCCCGGGTGGGTTTATTTAAGGTCTGCCCGCGATAGACGACCCTGCCCTCGGTTGAAGCCTCCAAGCCGGCCAATATCCGCAGCAGGGTGGATTTACCGCAGCCGGAAGGCCCGACGATACAGACAAATTCATTTTCCCGAATATCCAAATTGATATTTTTCAAAACGGACAGATCATTCTTCCCGCCCTCGGAAACAAATGACTTACTGATATCCTCTACTCTTATAATTGGCTGCTCCATAATTTTCCCTTTGCTGGCCTGGCCTTCATTGAACATGGCGTTCCATGACTGGCCTTACTTATCTTATCTTGTTCCTTGTCTTGATTTTACTTGCTTTACTTGCTTTACTTGCTTTACTTGCTTTACTCGCTTTACTCGCTTTACTTTACTTTATTTTCCCAGGAGAAATTTCGCTTGATAATGATCCGGAATAATCCATCCAAAAATGCCCCGATGGCACCGATGCAGATGATGCCTGTGATTACCAAGTCCATCCTGGCCAATTCATAGGCATGGGTGATCAAATACCCAACTCCGCTCATGCTGCCCGGCAGCATTTCGGCACTTACCAGGCAGACCCATGAAGCCGTCAAACCCATCCGAAATCCATTAATGATGGTTGGTCCGGCGGCAGGGATCAAAATGCGCCAGAATATATCCACTTCTGAGGCGCCCAAAACCTTGGCGCTTTCCACCAGGACATTACGGACATTGCTGACACCGAATACTGTGTTACCCCAAATGGGGAAAAAAGCACCCAATGCGATCAAAAAGATCATGGACAGCTTAAAGTTGTCAAACATGGCAAAAGTGGGCCCGTAATCCAGTTTGAACACCCTGGCCAGGCTGTTGATCCCGAACCAGCCCAGTACCAGGGGCTGCCAGGCAATGGATGGGATCGGTTTAAACAGGCTGATAAAATTTTCAAAAAAGCGGCGGGCGCCTTTGAAATATCCGGTCAAAAGGCCCAATGGCAAAGCGATCACGGCTCCGATTAAATAGCCGATGATGACCCGGATCATACTGTAGGCAATATTTTTGGGAATACTGCCGATGCCGATGAAATTATCAAAGGCATTGATGAAGTTGTTCACCACTCGGCCGACCGTTGGCAATATGGCGTTGTTGTTGATCTGTTTGGCACTGAATTCCCAGATGAGCAAAAACAGGATGGGCAGTACCAATGGCAGCAGCTTATAGCTAATTTTTTTTAGTTTCATCGTTTTAAAACGGTGCTTCCCGTTTTCACGAAAAGCCCCGTTTCCACCTTTCATATGATTCTGTTGTCTTGATGGTTGGCTGGCGTTAATTGCTACTGGACAAAGGTAAAGTCAAAGGCATTCTTCATGACTTCTTCGATGGTTTTATCCTTTAACCGGCCGGTAAATTTGCCCATTTCCGACATGGCGTCATAGTACGTTTCCATTCCATCGGTAAATTGCTGAGTTATTTCCGTCTGATAGGTTGTATCATTCTTCATCAGGATTTCCTTATCCAGCCCAATGAATTCAGTCATCAATGCCGCTGTCTCTTCCCGGTTATTCTGGGCAAAACTGCTGATGTCGGTGGTGACTTGTGCCATGGCGTTCACCACTTCCGGATATTTGTCCTTGATCGAGTTCATGACATTCATCGTGCAGCAAGGGAAATCCACCCACTTGCCCTCAGGCAGTTCATCCAATGTGGCGATAATTTTGCCGATGTTCTGGGCTTCGGCGTTTTGCGGATTGGGTACGGGACCTGCCCAAATATCCACCTGCCCGGAACTGAGGGATGGGATCAGGTTGCTGATGCCTTTTAAGTCGGTGAGCACAACATCTGCCTGGTAATCCGCCGTGTCTTCGGTGACCTTCAAACCGGCATCGCGCAAAGCGTATTCCAGGACGATCCGGGGACTGCTGATGGCTGAGTGGTAGCCGCCCTTGACCGGCATTTCGCTGTTTTTCGCAAATTCCACCAGTTCGGCAAAAGTGTTGTAGGGTGCATTGGCCGCCGCAACGATGGCAACTCCGCCGCTCTGGATGGGGCAAAGGACACTGACATCCACACCCGAATCATAGGCCGTCAGGATCGCCGTACTGGAACAATAAGCCAGATCCATATGGCCCTGAGTCATCATCGTAACGCTTTCCGCAGCTCCCTTGGTATGGATAAAGTTGATATTGGCGATCACCTGGTTATCCTTGACTAATTCCAGCTGACTGTCACTGATCGGTCTTAAATGGACCGGGTTATTTGCAAACAGCTCCGGCTTTAAAAAACTTAAATGCATATTCCCCGTATGCAGCTCGTTGCTCCAGCCCACATTCAGGGTCGGGACTTCTTTTGGTGTGGTCACGGCAGCTGTTGCCGCCGCCGCAGCGGATGAGGCCGCAGTGGTACCGGCACCGGTTGTAGCCGTTGTTGCGCTGCCGGCACAGCCGCTGAACATCATTGACAGCAGACTGACCCCTAAAATCATGGCAATTTTACTTTTTTTCATACCTGTCTCCCCTAAAACGATTCAGTAAATTAATGATCATATTCAACCAAACATTACCATAATAGTAAGTTATCTGTCAATTCATATCATTTTCAATTAGTGGCATTGTTTGTTATTTACAGCTTATTTATAATATAATCATCATAAACCATTAATTATGTACTAATTTAATAAAATATTTGCATCTTTTTATTTATTTATAAACATAATCATAACCAGTTCAGCTGGTTCGGGGAATGTCTGCCGCTGCTACTGTTAAGCTCGGATGATCCGAAAAGTAGTTCAATAAAAAAACGGCTCAACTGAACCGTTTAAACAATCATTATGGAGATCAATGGCAGACAGGCAGGTTTCAAAATTAGCAGCCTGTGGATAGGGATCCCCCTTGGGAATGCAACCCTCTATTTCTTATGCCAGCTTTGAAGTTCTACGATATTCCCTTCAATATCCCTGGCGTAGACGAGCTTGGCCGTTTTATCAGGATAATCGGCAGTGACCACTTCCCCCAATCGGGTCCCGCCGGCTTTTACCAGCGCCTCCAGGGTAGCCTCCACATTTTCAACCTCAAAGGCCAGGTGGGCGATCCCCGGTTCATTGATCAGAGCTTCCTTTGCTCCTGGCATTTCCCCATAGGAGAAAATTTCCAGGGTGGGCAGATGCACCCCGTAGCCTGGCAGAAGGAGATGCTCCCCCACAATGTGGGCATCTTTGATGCCCGTCAGTCGATCGACCCAGTCCCCTTTCAGGTCCCGCTTATTCCCAAAGCTCCGGCATTGGAAAACCGTTTTATAGAACTCGATGACCTTTTCGGCATCCCTGGCAATGATATTTGTATGTACATATCGCATATAGTATCTCCCCCTTGTTAGCAGTTTTTGGCAGCAGGTTTTGGTTCATCCCAAAACCTGTCTCCATATGGCTATTATAAACCAAATCCTAAATGCAGGGATTCCTGATCAGGGGAGGTTGATAATTTGATCCTAAACTGAAAGACCAGGGATTCACTGCTTTTTTGGTTTCTACAAAAGCCTATCTGACAATTTAAGTTGTGACAGGTCGGCAGCTTTAGGACAGTTTTTTTCCGGACTATGCAACCACCTCCGGACAGCCCTTTAGGAAGCCTTTATTCAAATCAGGCTGTCTTGCCGGTCTCGGGGCGAATCATTTATCCATTGGAGCCTGAGGCGGCAGCAGCTGAAGCGGCGGCAGCCACAGCGATTGCCGTTTGTTCGGCAATGATGATGTTCAACAGGCTGGTGGAGATGGCGGCTGTCACGATCCCGCTCTTAAATTCATCCAAATGATCGAAGGCGACCAGGGCTGAGGCGAGGATGAGAATTTCCTGATTGGTAACGCTGAACCTGCCAAAGGATTTGTGCTGGCGAAGGCAATCATGGACCTCTTTGATGGCCTGACAGATGGCCTTTTCCTCCACCGGCAGCAAAGCCAGGACCCCCATGGAGGATAGGGTGTATTCCTTGTCCATCCGAAGTCCCATCGCCTTCAGCTCCAGCCTTAATTTTCGGAGTCTTGCCAGTGTTTCTGCCGTGTTCTTACTAAGGATGAGCACCTGCGACAGGGACTGGATCGAATTGCCATGGCGGTATTCCAGCTTCAAGCTCTCATGCAGGACTTCCAGCTGCTGCAGTGTGCCGGCCACTTCCAAATCGGACAAAGCCAGCATGGCCGAAAATACATAGTCGTCCGCACTGGTTATGAATTTATGCTTTTCCTTCATACCATCATAGAAT
>CAZOTM010000030.1:9912-14001 GCA_964582675.1 uncultured Clostridiaceae bacterium | reverse complement strand
GTCAGTTCATCCTCCAGCATGTCCAATAGTCTGTTCAACTAGCCCTAAGAACAATATAATTTATCCTAAAACCATAGAGTAATACGCATTTTACCCGCAAAGTGATATTATTATGTTGATAATAGCGATGTAGAACACGCAACATAATAACAAACGAAAGGATTCCTTGTCTATGGAACGCATCACTTATGGTGAATTTATCAAGAACAAAATCACCGATATCCCCTATGGTCAGGCTTTTCAGACTGATCTTATAGCGGAGGCGATGGCTGAGGAATATAAAGTCCCTGTCCACAAAGCTAAGCCGGTCACCAACGTCACATTGAAGCGCCTGGCAGATAAGGGCTTGATTGAGCGTTTTCAAAAAGGCGTTTATTATCGTGTCAGGCAAACAGTCTTCGGGACGGCCCGTCCCAGCGAAGAACTGATTGAGGCGCAGCTGCTTACCCGTCGAGGCGATGAGATCATCGGCTATGAAACAGGCTTTTCTTTCATGAACAAAATTGGCTTAACAACCCTTGTCCCTGCAAAGCGTGAGATAGCTACCAATGCTTATAGAAAAAAGGTAGATGACAAATTCATCATTGTCAAAAAGCCAGTTGTCACAGTCAACGCCGGAAACTTTCGTTATCTTCAGTTCCTTGACGTCATCAGAGACTTGCCGGAGGCTCATGTCGATGCGGAGAATCCCAAGGCATTGCTTAATGCCTTTGCAGAAAGAAATGAATTAGATACAGTAAAAACTCTGAGATATGCCAGACAGCATTACCCACAAAAGACTCTGCTGGGTCTGGTTGATGTATTAATGGAGAGGTGATGGAGATGAGACTTCATAAAGACAAAGACGCTTTTCAGGCGCTGTTTTCGGTAATAGCCGAAAATACGGGAATCAGGGAGGATATCATCGAGAAGGATTACTACCTAACCCTGGTCAAGGGTTCGTTTTCCCTTGGTACATCAATTCTTCTGGTGTGTATTTTTTACACACCTGTTTTATTTTCGGGGACACTACAACCAGGCGTAATTTGATTCAATGGAGAGGCTCAGGATTAATGTGCTCCTGGGATAAACCAATGATCAGGGATCCTTGAAGGTTTTTATTGGAACCATGATTGCCAGATTTCAGTCGCAGTTGAATGAAGAAGAAGGCATTTCTGCCTTCTTCTTCATTGACTGATCATTGTCTGGAACTGATCCTTTCCTCAGGCTGCGGTTACAATCCTTTGGGGCCGGCCTCCACGATATCATCCCCGGCATCGGGGAACTTTTTGAAGTTTTCCTTGAACTTTTCTGCCAGATCAAGGGCGGTTTTTGTGTAGAGGACTTGATCATGCCACTGGGATTTGGGATTGAGGATCCAGTAGGGGACGTCTTTGATGGCGGTGGGCACATCCAGGTTAAAAATGTCATCGTGAACGTAGTCGGCATGCTTCAGGGAACCGTTCAGGGCGGCTTCCACCATTTTTCTGGTGTGCTTCAGAGGGATCCTTGACCCGACCCCATATTTTCCGCCGGTCCAACCAGTGTTGATCAAATAGACATCCGTGGTGTGCTTGGCGATTTTTTGGCCCATCAGCCGGGCATAGGTGGGGATGGACCGGGGCATAAACGGTTCGCCGAACAGGGATGAAAAGGTGACCTGGGGGCTGACGATGCCCCGTTCCGTGCCGGCCAGCTTTGAGGTGTAGCCGCTCATGAAATGGTACATAGCCCCTTCCCTGGTCAGCCTGGCAATGGGCGGGAGTACGCCAAAGGCGTCGGCCGTCAGGAAAATAATAGTCCTGGGTTCGCCCCCCTGCCCGGATAAATCGGCATTGGAAATATATTCCAGGGGGTAAGTGCCCCTGGTGTTTTCAGTCAGGGAGCCATCGGAATAATCCGGGTCCCCATCCTGGTTGAGGACAACATTTTCCAGGATCGAACCGAATTTTAAAGCATTGAAGATCTCCCTTTCCTTTGCCGGATCCAGGTTGATCATCTTGGCATAACAGCCGCCTTCGAGATTGAACACCCCGTGATCATCCCAGCCATGCTCGTCGTCGCCGATGAGCCGCCGTTTCGGGTCAGCCGACAGGGTGGTCTTGCCTGTCCCGGACAGACCGAAGAACAGGGCGGTGTTGCCCTTCTCATCCATATTGCAGGAGCAGTGCATGGGCAGGATGCCCTGTCCGGGAAGCAGATAATTCATGACGGAGAAGATGGATTTCTTGATCTCCCCCATGTAACGGGTCCCGGCGATGAGGATCAGTTTTTCCTTCAGGCTGATCACAATAAAAGCTTCGGAATTGATCCCATCGGCAGCCCCCCGGGCTTTTAACCCGGGGACGGCGATCACCGTGAATTCCGCAGCCTGAGCGTCCCGGGCTCTGTCCTTGATGAATATCTGGTTGGCGAAAACCGCCTGGGCAGGGCTTTCACAGAAAATATTGATCCGCAGGGAGCTCTGTGGATCAGCCCCGGCTCTGGACTTGACGAGAAACATTTCTCGGTCGGCAACGTAAGCCTGGACATGATTCTTCAGAGCGCAGTATACCTCTTCCGACAGGGGGTGGTTTATTTTACCCCAGGCCACCGTGTCTTTTGAAACTTCATCCAGAACAATGTAGCGGTCATTGGGCGACCGCCCAGTGTATTTTCCGGTGTTGACCAAGAGGCATCCATTTGACGCCAGCTGACCGTCACCGCTTTTAACAGCTTCGTTGATCAAAGCAGAAACCGATAGATTTTCACGGAGCTTGTCCGTATAAATCCATGATAAAGGGTTGTTCAAAATATTCTCCTTGCAGCAAGTTGATAACTTCATTGTGTTCCATGCCGGAAGGAAATGCAAACCAACCATGAAAATGATTACGAGGGCAAATGAGGAGAAACCACTAGAAAATCTCAATAAAAATCTGATAATTCGAACTTAGTTTACAGGCAGGGTAAACAGGGAATAAAAAACTGATAAATCAGACATTGGCTGGTCTGATTTATCAGTTATCCAGGGGATTGAAAAACAGCTCAGGGTTTCATGAAAAGTTAATAAAGGCTGCCGGTTCGGTGATTTTTCAGAACCGAATAAGCGCCAAGGCCGGCGAAGACCAAAGACAGGGCAAATGAGAGCCAGACCTGACCAATATTGAAATTTTGATTGTCGAAGTGAGCTTGGAAGCCAAGGCGGAGAGATTCGGCGATCCCCGTACCATAGTACCGGTAGATATCAACGGCGATGGACAGAACATTGCCAAGAAACACCGAAAGGAGGATGAGGATCCCCGCTGCTGGGACGGGGATGCGTCTTCCCCCGGAAAGGAGCTGGTAGCCGTTGATGATCAAAATGGCGGTGATGAATCCCAGAAACGATACATAAAACCCCAGGACGGACAGGCCGCCGATCAACAATGCGCCGGCCAGAGCCCCGCCCACCGCACCAATGAGGCCCAGGGGGGAGAAGCCGGAATCTTCCCTGGGCAGACTGCCCTGCCAAGCAGACCCCTCCCCATCGGGTCGGTAGCCGCCGCCCATGGCCGCGTCCTCCGACGAATCATTGGCCATTGGTCCGGGATCCCGAACGTCCCCGGCGGCTGAGGATGATGCCCCTGGATCCTCCACAGGGGTCGACTGGGCGGCGCCCGCCCCTGGTCCATCTGATTCCCCGGTCTTGGCGCCATAGCTGTAAAACGCCGAATCCATGGACTCAATGGCGTAGTCGATCCGCCGGGCTTCCTCTTCGTAGTTTATTCCCGGCGGCGACAGCCTGACTTCCAGCTTTCCCCGGGAAATGACCGCATCCGTGATGCCAAATCGCCCGGCCATGGATGAAATTTGCTCCAGGACCATATCTTCGGCCGCTGCATCGTCGGCCATCACCCTGGAAATGACCAGAGTTTTGTCCTTTTCAAAAACACAGTATTTGACTGCCCCTTTGTATTTCGTCATCATCCCGCTTTCTTCAAAAAAGCCCCGGGATGCTAAAATATTGAAAATATTTGAGTACATAGTTCACCGCCAATATTATTTTGAAAAAATTATTAAGTCCATTATAGCAAACTTTCCGATAAACATTATATTTCAAAATGATCCAAGGCAAATGGCAAATGGCAAATG
>CAZOTM010000030.1:0-9812 GCA_964582675.1 uncultured Clostridiaceae bacterium | reverse complement strand
TTCCGATAAACATTATATTTCAAAATGATCCAAGGCAAATGGCAAATGGCAAATGTCAAGGCATCAAGGCCTCCAAAGGGATCAAACCAGAAGCCGTTTCATGGTATCAGGATCTGACCGGTCAGGCATCCGTTCGGCTAAGGTTAGTGCTTCGGATCATGAGGCAGGGCAAACCATAAAACCCATGGAAATCGTCCGTTTGGGGAAGCATCCAAGAGGGATTATCCCATGAACTGAATTGTCCTTGGTCAAACACCGTCCAATGATGTTAGAATAATAGAAGGATCTGAAAGATCGGCAGGTTTTAGCAAGGACATCCGGCTTCGCCGGATCAGACAGATATTTAAAAGTCAATCTTTGATCCAGGGTGATATGAACAGCCTGGGGAAATGAACAGCCTGGAAAAGTGCTCAGGCTGAAAGCTGATTATTCACAAGCTCAGGCCACTGGGAAATCCATTGGAATGATAAAATGAGATGTAACGAACCGCGGAGGATCAAAATGATTGGAGTAGTATATAGAGAAGATTGGCTGCCAAAGGCCTCGGCCGTGAAAATGTTTGAGGGCTTGGCCCGGGAGGAAGTGCATTATTTCGCTTCCTATGGAGAAATCGATGAATTTCCCCGTAAGGCGGAGCTTGAGATCATCATGAATACGCTGCCCATGGATATGGCGGTGGTCAACCAGCTGAAGAATCTGAAATGGATCATGTCCTACTCCGCCGGAGTGGACAACTATGACCTGGAAGCCCTGGAGGAGCTGGGAATCGTTTTGACCACGACCTCCGGCCTGCATAAGACGAACATCGCCGAGCAGATCCTGGGGGTGATGATCATGTTTTCCCGGAATCTTCTGAAAGCCTTGTATAATCAAAGGGAAAAGAAATGGGAAAATTATCCCCTGGATGAGCTCATGGGCAAAAATCTCCTGATCATCGGGACGGGGAAAATCGGCCGGGAAATCGCCAGAAAGGCCAAGGCTTTCGATATGAATGTCTATGGGGTGAGAGCCTCCGACAATCCGGAACCCATCGAGCACTTTGATGAAGTAACCAGCAGCCATCACCTCCATGACGTTTTGCCCGGCAAGGATTTTGTCGTCCTGGTGGTCCCTTCCACCAGTGACACCAGGAAAATGTTCGGACCGGAAGAATTTGCCCGCATGGATAAAAAATCCGTCTTTCTCAATATCGGCCGGGGGGATACGGTGGATGAGGCGGCTTTATATGAGACATTGCAGCAGGGCAGGATCCGCGGCGCCTATTCCGATGTCTTCGAGACCGAGCCGCTGTCAGCGGACTCGCCCTTTTGGGAATTGACAAACTTCATCATAACACCCCACAACGGCGGACCGACGCCCCATTACCATGCCAGAGCACTTGAGATCTTCAAAAATAATCTGGGAAAATACCGCAGCGGAGAACCCTTGGTCAACGTGGTGGATTATTATAAAAAATATTAGGTTTAACCAAGGATTTAACCAGGGGAGGCTATCATGACACTAAGACAGATATTGCAGAAGGCTTCCGGTAAACGGGGGATCACCATTCTCCCGGCCATAACCGGAGCCCTTTACGCTTTGTATAAATTCAAAACCTTCAACCTGATCAACATGATCCTGCTTCTGGCGGCACTGATATGCCTGGAAGTGGGGATAACCGGTTTATCCGGTTACTTTGTCAGGGATCGCTATGTGACCCCGCCTTTGAATGATTTAACGGATAAATACCGCAAGAAAAAGCGGGGATTGAACAAGACCGGTATTTTTCTCCTCCTTTACTTCCTGCTGACCCTGGCTTTGACGATAAGATCCGGGTTTGTGGTGTTTTTGCTGATGGGGCTGATCTTGTTCCAGGGAGCCTTGTACAGGGGAGGACCGATCCCGGTGGTGGGCACATACCGAAGTGAATTTACCACCGGCTTTGGCTTGGGATTGATCGTTCCGTTGACCGCAGCATTGATCCATTTGACGGACAAAACCCTGCGGATTTGGATATTTCAATCCACCCTGTTATTGGAGGGTAACCTTAAGCACCTGGGCATGATTGTCATCGTCATGCTTCCAGTGGTAACCGCCCTGACCAACATTATTTTAACCGACAACATCATCGACATGGAGGATGACAAACAAACCGGCAGGTTTACCCTGCCCATCATCATGGGCCGGGAAAAAGCCCTGCTGCTGTATAACCTTCTCTACATCATTGGCGCAGTTTCAGTGGTCATTGCCATGTTGACGAAAAGCCTGCCTTATCTGGGAGTGATCATACTCCTGTCATACAGCCTGGTCTTTAAAAATGCCAGGACGTTTTCCGGCAGATCCCACCGAGAAAAGGGAAATACTTTGGCTCAGGAGAACTTTCTGGTCATTATCTTTACTTTAATAGTAACAATAGTACTGGGCATCAACTTTAATTTGTAGGAATATGTGAATGAATGAAATGATACTGGACATCATGTCCAAATTTGGATACTTGGGAATATTTACCCTGATCTTCGTGGAGAATCTGTTTCCCCCCATCCCCTCCGAGGTGATCCTGCTCTTTGGCGGTTTCATGACCACCTTTGCCGGAATGAGCATCCCCCTGACGATCCTGGCGGCCACATTGGGCTCAATCGTCGGAGCGGTTGTGTTATACAAAGTCGGCCACATGGTGAAGTATGAGACGGTGCAAGGCTTGTTCTCCGGAAAGACCGGAAAGCTGCTGGGTTTAAAGGACGAAGATTTCCATAAGTCCGGCGAATGGTTCAAGCACCGGGGAGCTCTGGCCGTCTTTGTCTGCCGCTTTGTCCCGGTGATCCGCAGTCTGATCTCCATCCCGGCAGGCATCAACGGCATGAAGATGGGACCCTTCCTGCTGCTTACCGCATTGGGCTCAGCCATTTGGAACACGGTTTTGATCCTCCTCGGCCGATTTGCCGGGGAAAGCTGGGACAAATACGATGACTTTTTCAGCACCTACTCCCGGGTGATTTTAGGAACCGCCCTTGCCGCCGGTTTGATCTTTGTGGTGTTGCGTAAGCTGAAGGCTGCCAAAACCGCGGCAATGGCAAGCAATGCAGGGGAACTAAACTGCAATGGAGCGAAGGATAATGAAAAGGCACATTGAAACAGATATTGACGGCTGCCTATTGAGGGGTTATCTGGAATATCCGGAGGATCCCGCCGGACCCTATCCCCTCCTGGTCATGTTTCATGGCTTCACCGGGGACTGCACCGAAACGAATTTTCTGTTTGCAAGGCTGGCCAGATTGCTTTGTCAACAGGGGATCGGAACCTTAAGATTATCCTTTCCCGGCTCCGGTGAGAGCGAAGGTGAATTTTCCGACGTATCCTGCAAGGTCTGGGGCGAGGTGGGTGTAAAAATCTTCGGTTATGCCAGGACCATCCCCGGAGTGGATCCGGCGGCCATGGGGCTATTGGGCATGTCCCTGGGGGGTGCTGCCGCCGTTCTGGCCTCAAAGGAACTGGCCCTTCAAGTTAAAACCCTGATCCTCCTGGCGCCGGCCTTTGAGTATGCGGCAAAATACCAGGATCTTTTCGGAGATGAGGATACGGCTTATCGGGGCAACCTGATGATCCACCGGCACTTTGTCCAGGACGAAGCGTCAGCTGGTTTTAAAGCCTGTCTGCAAGCTTTCCCAAACCCGGTCTGGTTCATCCATGGAGCGGAGGATACCTCGGTTTCCCCGGAGGTATCCAGGAAATATGCCCGATATCCCAAAAACCGCCAGCTGATCCTCATACCCGGTGCCAATCACGCCTTCGACGACCATCTGGCCCTGGCAATGCTGGAAACGGCAGTCCTCCAGGCCGCCGCCGGATTAAAGACAGACAAAGGAAGATGCCGGCCATAAAACATAAGGGTAAGGAATAAAGCCAACCGACAATAAAACACAACAATCCACAGCCTGGCAAAAAGCCAAGATCCCTTGCGGTGCATAGGGATCTTGGCTTTTGGGGGGCATCCGGGTGACAAACTCAATGGGGACAACCCGTTGATGGGCAACTTATTGATGAGCAGCCGATTGGGGAGCCGCTCAGTGTTGAGCCGCCCACAGCCGTCTATTGGGGATCGGCCAGGGGGGCGTCGCAGTTGAACTGCCAGGTGAAACCGAATTTATCCGTCAGCTGGCCATACAGGGGCGACCAAAAGGTGGATTCCAGGGGCATTTCGATTTGGCCGCCTTCGGCTAACGCCTCGAACAGGGCTTTGATCTTTTTCTGACTGTCATCCCCATACATGATGGACATGGTGTTTCCTCGGGTGTAAGGGGAATCGGGGAAATTGTCGGAGAGCATCAGGGCGTAGTGGTCATCAAGGGGGATCAAGGCATGCATGACCTTGGTCTTTAAATCGTCGGGGATTGGAAATTCCGGATCCGCCGGCATATCGCCGTAGAGGGATATTTCCGGCTGGACGTTAAAGACCTTTCCGTAGAACTCAGCGGCTTCCCGGCCGTTTCCGTCGGTGACTAAATAAACGAGCAATCTCATTGTAACAACTCCTTGGGTACGCTGATTTTAGTTTGGGAGGGGTGATCATTGGACTTGAATGGGTGATAATAATTATCGATGTATATCTTCATTATACCGCCCTAAATGGGTGAGGCTACGGTTTTGCTAAAAATTAACAAGTCAAACCGGCTGTGATATAATTGGTGAATGGTACAAAGTACTTGGAATGTTCTTGTGCAGTTCACGTGATAAGGCGGCTTAAAATGGACTATAAAATAGAGTATATCGATGAATCTGAAGTATTAAGGTATTTGGGGTTCAAGAATTTCCGGGCAGGGGTTGTTAAACGGGGGACGGGGGAAACGGAAACCTCCCCGGAGGTCGAAGCCACCCTGAAGGAAGTCCGGGAGATGGCAGGGGAAATCCTGCGGGTCGCCCGGCCCAAGGGGATCTATCAACGAATTCCCTTAACCCGGCAGGATGGAGAATTTTATCTCCTGGACGGTTCCCTCCATCTGCCGGGCAAATCCATCAAACATCATCTGAAAGAGTCCCATGAAGTCATTCTCATCACGGGGACATTGGGCATCGCCATTGACCAATATCTGCGCAGCACGCAGCTGAAGGATATGAAACGAGCGGTGATGAGTGACAGCATCGCTTCAGTGGCCATCGAGAATATCCTGGACCAGGTCCAGAACGAAATCGAACAGGGCCTGGGGGATGGGGAATACCTGACGGACCGGTTTGCGCCGGGCTACGGCGATCTGCCCATTGAATTGAACGGGCGGCTGTCCGGGCTGCTGGATACGAAACGACGGATCGGGCTGACGGTTTCAGCGTCGGGGATCATGATCCCGCGCAAATCAATCATGGCCATCATCGGTGTGGCAGACCGGCCCCAGGGAAAGTTTGGGACGGGCTGCGCCAATTGTACAATGAAGGAAGACTGCAGTTTTAATAAGGCGGGAGAGATATGCAAAGGAACAAATTAAGGCTAAATGAGGAAACAGCGGCCCATACCGCCATCCTTCTGGATGGGGCCATGGGGACCATGCTGCAAAAGGCCGGTCTGCCCCTGGGGGTCCGGCCGGAGAGTTATAATCTGGATTACCCGGAGGCCATCGAGGGGATCCATAAAAGCTATATCGAGGCCGGCAGCCGGATCATTTATACCAACACCTTCGGCGCCAATTCCCATAAGCTCTTGGGGACCGGACTGAACACCAAAGAAGTTGTCGAAAGTGCAGTCAAAATCGCCAAACGGGCGGCGGGGGATATGACCAAAGTGGCCCTGGATATCGGCCCCATCGGGGAAATGCTGGCGCCCAACGGGACGTTGAGCTTCGACGAGGCCTATGAGATCTTCAAGGAAATGGTGGTCTGCGGGGAAAAGGCCGGGGCTGATTTAGTAGTTTTTGAAACCATGACCGACCTTTTGGAAGTCAAGGCGGGAATTTTAGCGGCCAAAGAAAACACGGCCCTGCCCGTGTTCGTCACCATGACCTTTGAAAAAAACGGCCGGACCTTCGAAGGGACCCCCATCGAAGCCATGGTGTCCGTGGCAGCGGGAATGGGCTGCGACGCCGTGGGGATCAACTGCTCCCTGGGGCCCAGGGAGATCGCCCCGTTGATCAAACGGGTGAAGGCGCTCACCGGCCTGCCGGTCATCGTCAAGGCCAATGCCGGCCTGCCCAATCTGGAAACCGGCGGCTACGACCTTCAGCCGGATACCTATGCGGAGGAATCGGTGGAAGCCCTCCTGGACGGCGTAGCCTATATCGGCGGCTACTGCGGCACCGATCCGGAGTTTATCCGCCGCCTGAAGGGGAAGATCGAGGAGCTCCAGCCCATCCCACCATCTGTTGGGGGCGGGGTCAAAGAACATATCATTGCTTCCTCTGCCACTAAAGCAGTAATGGCCGGAGGCGTCCATGTGACTGGAGAACGGCTCAATCCCACCGGGAAGCCAAGGCTTCAGGAAGCCCTGGCCAATGAAAGCTTTGACTACATTTTAAAGCAGGCCCTGGAGCAGGCAGACGCCGGGGCAGCCATATTGGATGTCAATGTGGGACATCCCGGGATCGACGAGGCCAGGGTATTGCCGGCGGTGGTCTTGCTCCTGCAAAGTGTCTGCGACCTGCCCCTGCAGCTGGATACGGCCAAGGTCAACGCCATGGCGGCAGCCCTGCGGGTCTACAATGGAAAAGCCATCGTCAATTCCGTCAACGGCAAGGAATCCTCCATGGCCCAGATCCTGCCCCTGGTCAAAAAGTACGGGGCATCGGTCATCGCCCTGCCCCTGGATGATGACGGGATCCCTGAAACTGCCGAGGGCAGGCTCCAGATCATCGATAAGATCGTCGGGCGGGCGGAGGCCTTGGGCATCCCCAGGCGGGATATCATTTTGGACGCCCTGACCATGACCGTTTCCGCCCAGGGGGATTCCGCCCTGGTGACCTTAAAAACCATGGACCTGGTCAGGGCCAAGTATGGCCTGTTGACCTCCCTGGGGGTCTCAAACATCTCCTTTGGCGCGCCAAACCGCCCGGCCCTCAACCTGGCCTTTTTGACTCTGGCCCTGGACCATGGTCTGGATCTGGCGCTGATCAACCCCAACCAGCTGTCCATGATGGAGATGATCGCCGGACGGCGGGTACTGTTGAATCAGGACCCGTCCATGAAGGCCTACATCCGCTTTATGGAAGTCAATGCCGGCCAATATCAGGCCGCAGCCGCCGGCGGCGGCAATCAATCCCCGGGAAAAGGGACCAAAGAAGCTGGTATGGAAGCCCATACCCCGGAGGACCGGCTGTCCCTGGCCATTCGGCAGGGACTGAAAACCGAGACGGGACTCCTTACCGGGGAGATCCTCCAGACCATGGATGCCAATCTCGTGGTGGAAACGATCCTGATCCCTGCCCTGGACAGGGTGGGCAAGGATTTTGAAGCCGGCACGCTGTTCCTGCCCCAGCTGATTGCAGCGGCCACCTCGGCCCAGGAAGCTTTTGAAAAGATCAAGGAAAAGCTGGCCTTAGAGAAAAAAGCCAGTATTTCCCGGGGCAGCATCCTTCTGGCAACGGTAAAAGGCGACATCCACGACATCGGCAAGAACATCGTCAAAGTGGTCCTGGAGAATTACGGCTTTGACATCATCGATCTGGGCAGGGATGTCCCGGTGGAAAACGTGGCCCGCAAAGCCGTGGAGAAGAACATAAAACTGGTGGGGCTGTCCGCCCTCATGACCACGACCCTGGACAGCATGCACGAGACCATCAGGGCACTCCGGGAAATCTGCCCGGAGGCCAAGATCATGGTGGGCGGGGCGGTCCTGACCAGAAACTACGCTTTGAACACCTTGAAGGCCGATTATTACGCCAAGGACGCCACCGAAGGTGTCGCCATCGCCAAAGGGATTTTCGGAGGCTGGGACCAATGAAGATCAGACAATGGCTCAAAGAAAGACCCCTGCTGCTGGATGGAGCCTTCGGAACCTATTACCCAACAATTGCCGACAAACCCTTCACCGAGTGTGAAATGGCCAATCTCCATGCCCCGGAGGATGTGGCCAGGGTCCATCGGAACTATATCCAGGCCGGAGCCAATGCCATCCGGACCAATACCTTTTCCGCCAACAAGCGGACCTTGGCTGTGGACTCAGACACTCTGGTCCGAATCATCGCCGCCGGTATCCAAATCGCCCGGGCGGAAGCCAACGAACTGCCGGTCATTGCCGACATCGGCCCCATCTACATCAATCCGGGGGAAAATCCCCCGGACTTTGCGGAATACTGTGAAGTCGTCGATGTCTTCATCGCGGAGGGGGTCGAAAATTATCTGTTTGAGACCTTCGGAGAAAATGTCTACCAGACCGCTCTGGCCAGACGGATCAAGGCGAAGCTCCCCGATGCCTTCATCATCTGTTCCTTTGAATCAGATCAGGATGGGTTGACCTCATCCGGGGAAAACGTCCGCAGCATCTTTGAGGAGTTGGGCAAGGTCGACGAGATCGATGCCCTGGGCTTAAACTGCGGCGCCGGTCCCCACCATACCCTGGAGACCATGGAGCGGCTGCCCCCCCTGGGAAAATACTTCTCCATGATCCCCAACACCGGTTACCCGGAAGTGATCCGCAACATCGTCCATTTCCCGGACAACAAGGAATATTATGCGGAAAAAACCATGGAGGGCGTGGAGCTCGGGGCGGCCATCATCGGCGGCTGCTGCGGCACCAATCCGGACTACATCCGCCTGGTGGCCCAACGGCTGCAAGATTATTCGGCCATCCCCGGCCTGGGGCTGAAAACCTCCGATACTGGGCTGGATGTCCAATCCAAAAAATCCACCCTCCTCAAAAAAATGGAACGGGGGGAACGGGTCGTGGTGGTGGAATATGATTCGCCCAAGGAACCTAAAATCAAGGACTACCTGGAAAACGCTGGGCGGTTCAAAGCCATGGGGGTGGATGCCATTACCATTGCCGACAATCCCATCGCCAAAGCCAGGATGGATGCCTCCTATCTGGCCAGCCGGGTAAAAAACGCGGTGAATCTGGAAGTGATCCCCCATTTTGCCTGCCGGGACCGGAATCTGAACGCCACCAAGGGTCTGCTCCTGGGATTAAACGCCGACGGCATTGAAAATATCCTGGTGGTCACCGGTGACCCGGTATTGACCACGGATCGGGAAAAAATCAAATCCGTCTTCAACTTTACCACCACCACCCTTTTAAACTTCATAATGGACTTGAACGGCAGCTTATTTGGCGGCGGCTTTACCATCGGCTGCGCCCTTAACGTGAATTCCCCAAGTTTTGAGGGCGAACTGAAAAAGTCCCTCCGCAAGGAGGCGGCGGGAGCCGTGATGCATTTAACCCAGCCCATCTTAAGCCCCCGGGGGGTGGAGAATCTGAAAAAAGCCCGCCAGCTCCTTAAAGGCAGGATCCTGGGCGGGATATACCCCATCACCAGCCATCGCAATGCCTTGTTCATGGCCAATGAACTGGCCGGCTGCGATGTGGATCCAAAAATCGTCGACAGCTTCAAGGAGCAGGATCCGGCGGGGACTCTGGCCAACTCCTTTGAGATTTCCACCGGCTTCATCGATGCCATCAAGCCTTATGTGGACGGCTACTATATTGTCATGCCCTTTGCCAGGCTGGATATAGTGGAGCCTTTGGTCAAATACATCCACAGTCTGAAGGACTAATAGCTGAAGCAACTATGGATGAACCACTAAGGTTTGAAAATACCAGGCTTGAGCCATTGATCTGATCAAGGGAAAATTTGACTCGGTCTGGAGGCAATAAGCCAGCAAAAACCAACAAAAAGCCAACCGCCATCCCTTGGTCAATA
>CAZOTM010000029.1:0-14150 GCA_964582675.1 uncultured Clostridiaceae bacterium | reverse complement strand
GCAAGGAAAACCCAGTTCCCTGGGTTTAAGAAGAATTTTGGTGCGTAGTTACTATTTTCGAAGCAATGGGCTTGACAAATCAAGCCTGCTTGGTAGAATAGAAATTGATATTTGGAACCGAATAGGTAAAGAGCAGCTGCACAGGCTGCTCTTTGATTATTACTTATCCCGGACCGCAATCGACTATTCTTGGGAGGTAATATGATCAAACTGACCGATGCGGTTTCCCTGGAAGGGAATGTCCTCATGGCACCCCTGGCCGGTGTTACAGACATTGCTTTCCGGGAACTGGTAAAAAATTATGGGGCATCCCTGACCTATGCAGAGATGGTAAGTGCCAAGGCGCTTCATTTCAACAATGAGAAAACCCTGAAAATGCTCGACCTGGCACCCAATGAAACGGCCATCGGCGTCCAGCTGTTTGGGGATGATCCGGAAATCATGGCCAACATTGCGGAACGCTTCAACGAGGATCCCAAGATTCTCGTCATCGATGTCAATATGGGCTGTCCGGCCCCGAAAATCGTCAAAAATCGCGAGGGATCAGCTCTGATGCTGGAGCCAGAGCGGGCGGCGGCGATCATCCGGAGGATCAGCCAACGCTCCAATAAGCCGGTTACCTGCAAGATCCGCCGGGGCTTTCACTTGGGCGAAGAAACCGCCGTTGATTTTGCCAAGCGGATGGAGGATGCCGGAGCCAAGCTGATCACGGTACACGGAAGGTACCGGGATCAGTTTTATTCCGGGAAAAGTGACCAGGCGGTCATCGCCAGGGTGAAACAGAGTCTGTCGATCCCGGTGATCGGCAACGGGGATATCTTCACCGGGGAGGATGCCCGGGACATGCTGGCAAAGACCGGCTGCGACGGGGTCATGGTCGCCCGGGGAGCATTGGGGAATCCCTGGATCTTTGCGGAGATCAATGCCATATTAAGCGGTGGCGTCTATACAGGGCCCACTAACCGGGAAAAAATCGCCATGGCGGTCCTCCACTTCCAAAAAGCCGTCCACAATGACGGTCCGGATCGGGCGGTCCGGGAAATGAGAAAGCATCTGGGCTGGTATTTAAAAGGCCTGCCGGGTTCGGCGGGGATCAAAAATGCGATCAACGCCTGCAATGAGGCTCCCCGGGTGGTCGAGCTCCTCCAGGCCTATGGGAATAAATTATGAATATAGTATAATATTGACTTAACTGAAACCGTTTCATATAATAGTCGGAATAAGGAATACTGGTTAAGCTGAAAATATGATGAAATAGAGGGATTGTAATGAGCGAAGCGAAAAAGAACATCATGACCTATGAAGGCGTTAAAAAGCTGGAAGTTGAGCTTGAAACTTTAAAAACGGTCAAACGGAAAGAAATCACCGAGAAAATCAAAACTGCCCTGGGCTTTGGCGATTTATCGGAAAATGCCGAGTACACCGAAGCGAAAAACGAGCAGGCCTTTGTGGAAGGCCGCATCGTGCATATCGAAACCCTGCTCAAAAACACCGATGTGGTGGATGAGTCGGATATTCCCAAGGGACTGGTATCCGTCGGCTGCAAGGTCAAGGTCCAGGACTACAACTTCGATGAGAAGGTGGAATACCACATCGTTGGTTCAGCGGAAGCGGATCCCATGCATGATCGGATCTCCAACGAAAGCCCGGTGGGAAAAGCTCTGATCGGCAAGAAAAAGGGAGACGTGGTGGATGCGGTTACCCCCAATGGCGTCCTGAAATTTAAAATTTTATCGATTAGCCGCGATTAAGCAAAGCGACGGAGGAATGTTATGCCTAAGGAAGAAGAACTTAAGGAAATGAGTGTTAAGGAGCTGGAGCAGCATTTAAGTGAACAGGAAGACATCAGGCGGGCCAAATTGGCGGAGCTCCAGAATTCCGGGAATGATCCCTTTGGCATATACAGGGTGGAGCGAACCCACACTTCGGATCAAATCAGACAACATTACGAAAGTTTGACGGCGGAGGAAGTCGTCATCGCCGGCCGGCTGATGACGAAACGGATCCAGGGCAAGGCAGGCTTTGCCGACCTCTATGACCGGGACGGCAAAATGCAGCTGTTCGTCAAGCTCAACAACATCGGCGAGGACAAGCTGAAATTTTTCAAGACCCTGGATTTGGGGGATTGGCTTTCCGTCAGGGGAACGCCCTTTACCACCAAGACCGGGGAAATCACCCTGGAAGTCAAGGATTTTGATTTAATCGCCAAATCCATCAAGCCTCTGCCGGATAAATGGCACGGTTTGAAGGATCCTGATCTAAGATACAGACAGCGGGAAGTCGATATCATCACCAACCCCAAGGTCAGGGATACGTTCCTGAAGCGGGCGCTGATCTACCGGGAAATCAGGAATTATCTCGATGATGCCGGGTATCTGGAAATGGAGACCCCGATGCTTTCCCCCATTGCCGGCGGAGCTGCCGCCAGGCCGTTTACAACCCACCACAACAGTTTGAATATGGATATGTACCTTCGGATCGCCACGGAGCTTTACTTAAAGCGTTTGATCGTGGCCGGTTATGAAAAAGTCTACGATATGGGCCGGATCTTCAGAAACGAAGGCATCGACTATAAGCATAACCCGGAATTCACCACCCTGGAGCTGTATGAGGCCTTTGCCGACTACACGGACATCATGGACCTGACCGAGGGGCTGATCTCCACGGTGGCCCAAAAGGTCAACGGCTCCATGATCATCAACTACCAGGGGACGGAGATCAATCTGACACCGCCCTGGCGGCGCGTCACCATGATGGATCTGGTCAAGGAACATTCCGGCGTGGATTTCAATGAAATCAAAACCGATGAGGAAGCCCAGGAGATCGCCAAAGCCCACCATCTGGAAGACGAGATGAAGAAAAAGCTGGCCGATCATACCAAGGGGGATATATTGAACCTGATGTTTGAAAAATATGCGGAAAAAACCCTCATCCAGCCCACCTTTGTCATGGACTATCCGGTGGAGATCTCGCCCTTGACCAAGATCAAGCGGGGCAATCCGGAGCTGGCCGAACGATTTGAGGGTTTCATATACGGCGCCGAGATCTGCAATGCTTATTCCGAGCTCAATGACCCCATCATCCAGCGGGAACGGTTTGAGCAGCAGGCCAGGGAAAGAGCCCTGGGTGATGATGAAGCCTACATGATCGATGAGGAATTCATGTCTGCCCTGGAAACGGGAATGCCTCCCACCGGCGGCGTCGGCGTGGGGATCGACCGGATCATCATGTACCTGACGGATTCCGCCTCCATCCGGGATGTCCTGTTATTCCCGACCATGAAACCCATCAATCAGGCGTAAACCACGGATCGGCCTGCCGGCCACTGGTCTGCCAAAGGGGTGCCCAGCAGACAGTCTGATGGTTTTCAACTGGCATTTGATAAATAGTCATCCATAAATAGTCCCCGCAGTTTCAAAGTATTCAACCGCCGGCTGAGACGCAGTATGGGGTTTCTGCCGGGAGGCGAAGCCCCGGGCGGCCGGGGCTTAAGGCAGCGATGGGAGCGGGCAGTATAAATTTTGGGATAACCAGAATAATATCAATATAAACTGAATAAACATGCAAAAAGAATATTGACTTATATTTGGGCTCTGTGTTAATATTTTTTCTAACGGCAATGATGGGAAGAGTAATTTGGATCAAGTCTAAGCGAGTCTTGTAGTTGTGAGAAGACGACATAGGATCCATTATGAAGAGAGCCCCTGAGCCTGGTGAACGATAGGTAGGGCACCACGTAGGGCTGCGTTAAAGCTTTGGAGTCTAAGACTCTTTAAGTCATATTCCGTGAGGGATATGAAAATTTGGGTGGTACCACGAGCCTTCGTCCCTTTGACGATGGCTCTTTTTGTTTTGAAGGAAATTAAAATCTTGGGAGGAAGTTATGAAAACAAAGACGAATAAGGAACTTAAGAAAGTAGTGCTGGCCTATTCCGGTGGATTGGATACCTCGATCATCGTATCCTGGCTGAAAGAGAATTACGGCTGCGAGGTCGTTTGCGTGGTGGGTAATGTGGGACAGGGGATCGATGAGGAAGCCCTCACCAAAAAGGCCATGGCTTCCGGCGCTTCGAAAATATACATTGAGGATCTGACCAAGGAATACCTGGAAGATTTTGCTTTCCCGACACTAAAAGCCGGGGCAAAATATGAAGGGGTCTACCTCCTGGGAACTGCCACCGCCCGGCCCATCATCGCCAAGCGGATGATCGAAATCGCCCTGCAGGAAGAGGCCGATGCCGTATGCCACGGCTGCACCGGCAAAGGCAATGACCAGGTTCGGTTTGAATTAACCTTCAAGACCTTTGCGCCGGATATGCCCATCATCGCGCCTTGGCGGATCTGGGATATCAAATCCAGGGAAGAGGAAATGGAATATGCCGCCGCCAGAAACATCCCCGTTGGTTTGACCAAGGAAACCAACTACTCCAAGGATGAAAATATCTGGCACTTGTCCCACGAAGGTCTGGATCTGGAGGATCCGCAAAACGAGCCGAATTATGACAAGATCCTGGAACTGGGCGTTTCACCGGAAAAAGCTCCGGAAACTCCGGAATATGTGACGGTGGACTATGTCCAGGGTGTTCCGGTGGGCGTCAATGGGGAAGCGATGGGGGCCATTGAGCTCATGAAGTACCTCAATGCCATCGCCGGCAAGCATGGCATCGGCATCGACGACATCGTCGAAAACCGGCTGGTGGGAATGAAATCCAGGGGTGTTTATGAAAACGCCGGAGCCAGCATTCTCTACAAAACCCACGGGATTTTAGAATCCCTGACCCTGACCAAGGATGTCCTCCACTACAAGCAGAAGCTGGGTCTGGAATTTGCCGATGTGGTCTATAACGGCAAATGGTTTACCCCCCTGCGGGAAGCTTTAAGCGCCTTCGTGGATAAATCCCAGGAAAATGTCACCGGCAGTGTCAAGGTCAAGCTCTACAAAGGCAACATCATCCATGCCGGAACGATGAGCCCTTACAGCCTCTATTCCGAAGAATATGCAACCTTTGGCGAGGACGGCGTTTATGATCAGAAGGATGCCGAAGGCTTCATCAATCTGTTTGGACTGCCTTCCGTGGTTTATTCCAAAATGCAGGCAAAAACCCTGAAATAATCCGACCGGATCAAAGGAAAGCAGCTGAAATCAACTGAATGGATCAGCTGAATGATTTAACTGAATGATTTAACTGAATGAATTAACTTCACTGAAAAAAATGAATTTTAAAAATGACATTAAATGAATTAATAAATGAATTAATAAATGAATTAAAAAATGAATTAAAAAATAAATTGAAATAAAATCACCGGAGGGACCTATGAAACTTTGGAAAGGCAGACTTCAGGAAGGCTTGGACAGTCAAGCCGACTCCTTTAATTCCTCCATCGGCTTTGATCAGCGGATGTATGCGGAGGATATTGAAGGCTCGGCCGCCCATGCCAGGATGCTGGGGAAGACCGGGATCATATCGGAAAGTGAAGCGGAGCTCATTGTGAGTGAGCTCCAAAAAATCAAATCGGAAATCGACCAGGGTCTGGCCATCGATCCCAAGAGCGAGGACATCCATACCTTTATCGAGGGCGAACTGACAAAACGGATCGGGGCGGCGGGGAAAAAGCTCCATACTGCCCGATCCAGAAACGACCAGACCGTCACCGACACCAAGCTCTATTTAAGGCAGCGGTCATTGGAGCTGAAGGATGGCCTGACGGGATTGGTGGAAGCCATCATTGAGGTGAGCCGGGCTAATCTGGACACCATCATGCCCGGCTACACCCATTTGCAGGCAGCTCAGCCAGTCACCTTTGCCCACCATCTCATGGCCTATGCCCAAATGTTTTTAAGGGACACGGACCGGCTGTTTGATGCGGTGAAACGGATGAACCTGAATCCACTGGGGGCCTGCGCTCTGGCGGCCACCACCTTCCCCATCGACCGGGAACTCACTTCCCGCCTCCTCCGCTTTGATGCCCCCACTGAAAACAGCATGGACTCCGTCTCGGACCGGGACTACATAATGGAACTTAATTTCTGCCTGGCCCTTACCATGAACCATCTGTCCAGACTCTCCGAGGAGCTGATCCTGTGGAGCTCCCAGGGCTTTAAATTCATCGAAATGGCCGATGCCTATTCCACGGGCTCATCCATCATGCCCCAGAAAAAGAACCCGGATATGGCCGAGCTGATCCGGGGGAAGAGCGGCCGGGTCATTGGCAATCTGACGGGCTCCATGGTGATGATGAAAAGCCTCCCCTTAGCCTACAACAAGGACATGCAGGAGGATAAGGAAGGGGTGTTCGACAGCTTCGATACGGCAGTCCCTGCAGTGGAGATCATGGCCGGCATGCTGTCCACCATGAAGGTCAACCAGGGCAGGATGTACCGGGCCTGTGAGGAAGGCTACATCAATGCCACGGACTGTGCCGATTATCTGGCCAAGAAGGGCCGGCCCTTCCGGGAAGCCTACAAGACGGCCGGGGAGATCGTTTCCGAATGCATCGGCATGGGGATCACCTTAAGCGAGTATCCCCTGGAAAAATATCGGGATAAGGACCCCCTGTTTGCCGAGGATATCTACACCGCCATAAAAATCGAGACATCACTGTATCAAAGAAACACCTTCGGCGGACCTGCACCGGATTCCGTAATGGTCCAGATCCAGCATGCGGAGCTAAAAATTGAGGAGCTGACAAAAAAGTATGAAGCATTTAACAAGAATAATTGATCTGTCAACGGAAGAAATCACCAGCATTTTGAATCTGGCCGACAATCTGAAGGTCCAGTTCAAAAACTATAATTTTGTGCCCTATCTGGACGGACTCACCCTGGGGATGATTTTTGAAAAAAGCTCCACCCGGACGAGAGTCTCCTTTGAAGCCGGCATGCACTACCTGGGCGGCCAGGCCATCTTCTTAAGCTCCAACGACATTCAGCTGGGCCGCGGGGAACCCATCAAGGATACCATCCGGGTGTTATCCCGGTATATCGATGCCCTGATGATCCGAACCTTTGCCCAAAGCAATATCGATGAATTGACCAAATATTCCTCCATTCCCATCATCAACGGTTTGTCGGATGATTCCCATCCCTGCCAGGTCCTAGCGGATCTGATGACCATCCGGGAGAAAAAGAAGACCCTGGAGGGCATAAAAATCTGTTTTGTCGGCGACGGCTCCAGCAATATGGCCAATTCTTTGACCGTGGGAGCTTTAAAAACCGGTATGACCATGGCCATTGCCACCCCCAAGGGCTATCAGCCCCATCCTGAGGTCATGGCGTTTGCCAGGGATTATCCCAATTTCACCATCACCGATGATGTCATCTCGGCGGTGACGGATGCGGATGTGGTCTATACAGATGTATTTACTTCCATGGGTCAGGAGAAAGAGAAAGAGGATCGCTTGAAAGCCATGAAGGAGTTTCAGGTCAACTCTGCGCTCTTAAAGCATGCCAAGGCAGATGCCATGGTTCTCCACTGTCTGCCCGCCCACCGAGATGAAGAGATCACCGATGAGGTTTTGGAAGCCCATGCCGATGAGATCTTCGAACAGGCGGAAAACCGGATGCATGCCCAAAACTCCGTCCTGGTACTCCTCATGGAGGATTCCAAGAAGAAGTCCCTCAAGAAATACGGCCATGAGTACGAGCTGAAGGCTAATTACCATTTCGGCGATAACAACGAATAGAATCTGCACCGGAATAATTCCATCAATAAAATCCCCAGGGATCTTTTGGTTTCAGCAATTATGCCCAAGAGACCCCTGGGGATCGTTTTTTAATCTGTTTAAACTTGATGGTTCAAGGCACCTCAATGCCCTCAATGCGCTGGTTACATTAAGATTGACTTAACTGCGTAAGTGCCTGTATCATGGTATTAATTGAATATTGTCTCCGAATCGGCATCCCTAAACAATTGCACGGGATGCAGGTCTGCAGGGTCTGTCGGGAAACTGGCCGGCCTCCCATGGTGGAAAGGAGAAGCTGTAAAAGATGAACAAATCCACACGTGATTTGTTTATTTTTTTCATAAATTAATTTTTTGGAGGAATGAAAATGAAGAAAATCAAGGGAAGATTATTGATTGCCGGGGCGCTTGCCTCGATGATGCTGACCGCATCAGGCTGCGGAGCGAAGCCGGCAGCTCCGGCAACGGCTCCGACTACCCAGCCGGCAGCGGCATCAACTACGGCAGCGACAAATGCGTCGACGACCACTGCTGCAACTGCCGCAGCGACAGCTGCTGCAACTGTTGCTTCAACCACCGCCTCGACGGCAGCTCCTGACAGTGTACCTCAAGCGGAAGGCTGGGTTATCACGATCCAGGGGACTGAAACCTCGCCCGTTGTTTTCAATGCGGCTGAGGCGGCCAAGGTGGGACTGATCAAGCAGTCAGCCAGTGTAAAGGATAAGGACGCTTCACTGCCTGCCCAGGAGTGGGATGGCGTTTCCCTGGAAAAGGTTCTTGAATACTATGGAGTCAAGACCTACACAACGGTCAAGGTGGAATCTGCGGACGGTACATTCAAGGAGTATACCCCTGACCTGGTCGCTACAAGCAAGGCCCTGCTTGGATTCAAGGCTGACGGGGAGGAGCTCGGCCAGGACAGTGGGCCGGTGCAGCTGGTGGTTGATGGAAAAGGACCAAACTGGTGGATCAAGCAGGTTACACAGATCACAGTCATCAAATAGCCAAAGACAGATAGCACAAGACAGATAGCCAAAGACAGATCACTGAGAAGCGGAGGTGGCAGAAATCAAGAGGAAATTAATGTACGCGGCTATTTTCATAAGTCCCTTTCTCCTCATATTCCTTTCGCTTTTCATCGGCAGGTATCCAATATCCTTCGGCCGGATCATGGGGATACTTTGGAATGAGCTGTTCTCTGGATCAATGGGGAATAAGGACGTCCTTGCAACCATAATCTGGGATATCCGACTTCCCAGGGCGCTCCTTGGAGCCATGGTGGGAGCCAGCCTGGCGGTCAGCGGAGCTGCCTTTCAGGGGCTTTTCAGGAATCCCCTGGTCAGCTCCGGGATGCTTGGCGTCAGCTCGGGGGCCGGATTTGGGGCTGCCCTGGCGATTTTGCTCTTCAGCCAGTCCTATTACATATATCCATTTGCCTTCGCCTTTGGGCTTTCCGCCGTCATTCTAAGCTATCTGATCGGAACCATATACAAGACCACCCCTTCCATCATGCTGGTGCTGAGCGGTGTGATCGTATCCCAGATATTCTCATCCCTCATATCCCTGGTCAAGTTTGCGGCGGATCCCCGTGATCAGCTGCCGACCATCGTCTTCTGGCTGATGGGCAGCCTTGCCTCGGCGCGCTTTAAGGACGTTGCCTTCGCAATTATCCCCATCGGCATCGGCATTTCAGGGTTGGTGCTGCTTCGCTGGCGGATCAATGTGCTGTCCATGGGGGACAAGGAGGCAAAGACCCTGGGAATAAATACCAGGCTGACGAAGAGCCTCCTCATTCTGTTCGCCACTCTGTCAACCGTAGGTGCGGTTTGTGTCAGCGGGATTGTTGGCTGGGTCGGGCTGGTGATCCCGCATATTGGCAGGATGATCGCCGGGAATGACAACAAAACACTGATTCCCGTGTCCATTGCGCTGGGCGCAAGCTTCATGATCCTGGTCGACCTGCTTGCCAGAAACCTGACGGGATCGGAGATCCCCCTGGGTATTCTTACGTCACTCATCGGAGCCCCATTTTTCGTGTACCTGTTGAAGAAGACAAAAGGCAAAGGTTGGTAATATGGCACTTTTAGAGATAAACCATGCAGGATTCAGCTATGGGGAAACCACCATCTTCAAAAATATCCAATTCAAGGTGGAACCGGGAGAAATCTACTGCATTTTTGGACCCAACGGCTGCGGCAAATCCACGCTTCTGGAGTGTGTCCTTGGGCTGCTGAAGCTTGATGAGGGAGAAATTCTGATTGACGGGAAAAACACGGCAAGGCTGAAGCCGTCTGAGCTGGCCCGATATGCAGCCTATGTCCCCCAGCTGCATGAAAAGACATTTCCTTATAAGGTGCTGGATTTTGTCCTGATGGGAAGGGCAGCCCACACAAAAATGCTGGGTTCCCCGGGAAAAGCTGATCGGGAGATCGCTCTCAATGCCCTGGATGCCCTCCGCATCGCTGATTTCAGGGATAGGCCCTACACCCAGTTAAGCGGCGGTGAACTTCAGCTGGTGATGCTCGCCAGGGCCTTGGCCCAGGAAACGCCGCTCATCGTACTTGATGAACCAACCAGTCATCTTGACTTCAAGAATGACATTGCCATACTGGAAACCATCACCCGGCTGGCCTTGGAAAGGAACCTTGCCATCCTCATGGCCACGCACTTTCCCAACCAGGGATTCTTTTTTGAGTACCAGGACCTGCCGGTGGAAATACTCCTGATGGGTCATGACAACAAGCTGATTAAGGGAAAACCAACCGAGGTGTTCACCGAAGAAAATATGAGGGTTGTGTTTGGAATGGACAGCAGGGTAATTGCCTGCACAACGGAGGAACAGAAGATACTAAGACAGATCGTATCCATCAGGTCACAGACATCTGGTCAGGTATGATCTGGCGGGAGGTGCACAATTAGTATGTTGAAAAGACTGGCTGCCCTTATTATAATCCTTCTGGTGATGACCGGCGCTGTGGGCTGCGCTTCAATAAATGCCGGTTCAACCGCCCCAATTGAAACAATTGCCGCCATAGCGGTGACGGATTCCCTCGGCCGGGAGGTGAAGGTTCCCAAGGACCCCAAACGGGTAGCCTGCCTCTACGCTTTTACCGGCCATGTGACCACGCTTCTGGACAAGGGGCCGGCCATTGTGGCGGCGGTTGAAGGCCTGAAGCGGGATAAACTGCTTACCCGGCTTGTTCCGGAGATACTGACTGCGTTCATTCCCCTTGCAGCCGACAAGATCAATATCGAAGAGCTCATGAAGGCAGCTCCGGATGTTATCTTTATCAGGGAAGACACGGCCAGGAATGAGCGGGAAATTGAGCAGTTGGACAAATCCGGAATTCCTTATCTGGTTATCAGCGATACGACAATGGACCAGCAGATGGAAGCAATCGCCATCATCGGGAAAGCCCTTGGGAAAGACACGGAAGCCGGAGACTACCTGGAGTATTACCGAGGCGCAATTGACCGGGTTAAGGCGATCATTGATGAAATCCCTGACACGGCAAAGGTAAGGGTTTTCCACAGCATAAATGAAGCCACCAGAACGGATTTCAAGGATACCCTGTCTGCTCAGTGGACAGCGGCGGCCGGGGCGATCAACGTTTCGGTGGATGGCGACCTGAGATATACCGACAATAAATATTTTGCCAGCCTGGAACAGATTTACCTGTGGGACCCGGATGTGATTCTGGTCCATGAGAAGGCAGCCCTGGAGTACATCCGGACCAATGAACAATGGGCAGCCCTTAAAGCAGTCAAGGCCGGCAAGGTCTTCAAGATGCCTGACGGAATCTCCCGCTGGGGACATCCCGGCTCGCTGGAAACTCCCCTGGCCATTCTTTGGACAGCCAAGACACTTTACCCTGACAAATTCAGTGATTTGGACATGGCTTCCGAAACCAGGAACTTTTACAAGAAATTCTTTGCCATCGACCTCCCTGATGAGGATGTGGCAGCCATCCTGGCCGGAAATGGGATGAGGCTTCCCAAGTAGATGGGTGGAAGGCTGTAAGCGAAGCAAGATTAAAGGAAAGGGATGAATGATGAAAACTATTTTCTGCATTGATGACACAGACAACCTAACCAGCACCAGAGGTACGGGAGAGCTCGCCGCCATGCTGATCGGTGAAATTGAGGGACGAGGCTGGGGCGAGGCAGGCTATATCGTCAGGCATCAACTCTTTGTCCACCCTGATGTACCGTATACCTCGCATAACAGTTCCATGTCCTTCACCCTTGATGTGACTGGGGGTTCCTTGGAAATGATCATTGCCTTTGCCGGCGGATTCCTCCAGGCGATGAGTGAGCCGGGCTCCGATCCGGGATTATGTGCCGCAGTCCCGGACCATTTGACGGACTCATCAAGCCTCATCGAATTTGGAAAGAGCGCAAAATGCACGGTCCTCACGAAAGCGGATGCTTATGGACTGGCGGACAAGCTCCATATCCATCTCTCCGAGCATGGCGGAACGGGCATGGGAGTCATCGGGGCTCTGGCGGGGATAGGTCTCAGGCTCAAAGGCACAGATGGCAGAGTCAGGGGCAAGTACTTTGAGGCTGAGAAAAACCGGGCTAAGAGCGTCGGTGACATCAAAAAAAATTCCACCATCGAAGTTGTCATGACTACCGATGGCAGAGTGCTGGATGATGAAGAAAAGGTCCTGCTGGGAGAAAAGGTCAAGGGAGTATACATGGACTGGAAATCAGTTCTCCTGGTCTGTCCGGGCAAAGGCGAAGATCCTGATAGCCAATGGGAAACCTGCCCGATGGAATATATCAAGCAGGTCACCGGGTGACCCCTTAGGCAGAACTCTCCATAAGCGGCAGGGATTTCACCGCCAATTTCAAGGAGCATGGAGGTTTTCACCCCACATCTCCAAGAGCCATGATAAAACCCCATCAGATTGAAACTGATGGGGTTTTATCATGGCTCTCCTGGTAATGGATTTTGGAAAAGCCGCTTTATCATATCATTATTGGGGAGGCCCTATAATTGACGAGGGTGCCGTGGAAGACAACAGTGTCTTACCCGTCAATGCCAGCTTACTCGACGATGGTGCCTTCCTTGGAGTCCTTCACCGTATAGCCCAGGGCGGAAAGTTCGTCCCTGATTTCATCGGACAGGGCATAGTTTTTGTTCCGTCTGGCCTCGTCCCGTTTGGCCATCAGTTCCAGGACATTGGCCGGGAGGACTCGGCCGGTGGCGGCTACCGCTTTGATGTTTAAGGACAGGATCTCATCAAAGAGGAGCATGGTGGCCCACTTGTCCTCATCCGTGACCGCCTCATCCTTCATGAGGTTCCAGAAGATGCCCAGTGCCCGGCTGACATTTAAATCATCAAAGATGGGGGTAAAGAAATTGACCATATAGGTTTCATTCGGCGTTCCGGGTTTATCTTTTGCGGCGGTCTTGATCTCCAAAGCCCGCTTATTCAGCCGGGACAAGGAGGTTTTGGCGGACTCCATGCCCGGCCAGTTGAAGATGAGCTGCTTGGAGTAGTTCGCATTGAGGCAGTAGTAGCGGTAAACCAGGGGATCATAGCCTTCGTCATGCAAAGTTGAAACGGTGAGGAAGTTGCCCGTGGATTTGCTCATTTTTTTATTGTTGTCCAATACCAGGAATTCGGCATGGAACCAATATTTGCACCAGTCATGGCCCAAATAGGACTCGCTCTGGGCGATCTCGTTGGTGTGGTGGACTTTGATGTGGTCGGTTCCGCCACAATGGATATCCAGGTTCTCCCCCAGGTATTTTATGGCCATGGCGGAGCATTCCAAATGCCAGCCGGGGAAGCCCACTCCCCAGGGTGAATCCCACTCCATCTGGCGATGGTCCGCCGGATCGGAGAATTTCCAAAGGGAGAAATCAGTGACGCTGCGCTTTTCATCACTCATCTCCACCCGGGCGCCGGCTTGCAGGTTCTCCACGTCAAGCTGGCCGAAATCGGCGTATTGGGGGAATTTTTCCGTGTCGAAATAGATCCCGTCGCTGGTTTGGTAGGTAAAGCCTTTTTCTTCCAACACCCGGATGATCTCCAGCTGCTCTTCGATATGGCCGGTGGCCGTGGACCACAGGGTGGGATCCATGTTGTTGAGGGCTTCAAAATCCTCCCGGAATTTGGCGAAATAGTGGGCGGCAACGTTCCAGGCATCCATGTTCATTTCCCGGGCGCTCTTCTCCATCTTGTCATCGCCGGCATCGGCATCGTCTGTCAAATGCCCCACATCGGTGACGTTCATGACGTGCTTCACATTATAGCCGTACATGATGAGGGCCTTTTTCAGGATGTCCTCGGAAATATAGGTCCTTAGGTTCCCGATGTGGGCATCCTTATAAACAGTGGGCCCGCAGGTATACATGTGGACAACGCCCGGAAGATGGGGGATGAACTCTTCAGTCTGCCTGGTTTTGGTATTATAGAGCATGAACTTGATTTGATGGTCTTTGACAAAACGGCT
>CAZOTM010000028.1:0-14824 GCA_964582675.1 uncultured Clostridiaceae bacterium | reverse complement strand
CTATTATTATACTCAGGCAGAACAACTATGTCAATGGATATCTAATAAATATTTTTCTTTTTAAGAATAAATTTTATTTCGATGACCTGAACAAGCCGCTCCGTTAATTATACATCATTTCCAGAGCAATGTCCTGGTTTTCTGCCAATTATTTTTAATCCACTGAATTGACTGAGTTGCGACTGAATTGCGCTGTTACTCAATTGGTCGAGCGGCCGCCGCCAGGGATCCAAGCTGCTTTATGTCAGGCAGGAACCAGCTGCCTGCTGGTGCGGCAGCGCCTTATCGTGGTTAGCCTTTCCGCCGCTTGATGTTACCGCCGTCCTGGCGCCTTTTGTGCTCTGCCATTTTTTCTTCGGAATCCTTCTGGAAGCGGTTGATCATATCTTCAAAGGTCTGGGGACCTTTCTCCATGGGCTTGGCTCTCCGGTCGTGTCGGTCCGACCCCCAGTCCTCCCTTGGTTTGAAGACCTTTTTCACTTCATGCTGGGTTGGCGCCTGCGAAGGAGCCTGTGCCTGCTTGATGGAAAGGCTTACCTTTCCGTTGGGGTCAATGGACACCACCTTAACTTTGACCTTCTCACCGGCTTTTAGAAAATCTTTAATATCCTTGACGTAATTATCCGCAACTTCTGAGATATGGACCAGACCTGTTTTCCCGTCTATATCCACGAATGCTCCGAAATTTGTTATGTTTACAACTGTGCCTTCAAGGATCGCTCCTACTTCTAATGCCATGTTTATTAAGATTCCTCCTGCTTTGGTTGCCGCTAATTTTTTGTGCTGGTGTCCGGATTTGCGCCGGATTCCGTTTCTGAGGCCGGTACATTCTCCACTGGGATATCACCTGGTTTAATCATCTGAAGCCTTTCCCTGGCTGATTTTTCAATATATTCATCCGATGTTATATTGATGATTTCCTGGCGCAATGTTTCGTTCTTCTGATTGAGTTCTTCCAGGACCTGATTCTTTTCGGTTATTTGAGCTTCGATCCGCTTCAAGGTGCTTCTTTGACCGAGAAACTGGACGAACACCACAGCTGCGAGGACGACGATGATGATGTTTCGAATGCTTTGCTTATTCATCTTACCCTCCCACTGGTTGATTTCTATTTTAATATAATTCCCAACATTTACAAGCTGTTTTCGTAAAGTTATTCCGGTGAAGTTGTCTTCGCTGAGCCTTTATGACGAAGCTGTTGCTGAACAGTCATTTAACGTCAGGCCTTTATCATAAACTACTCCGGCTAATTTGCCTCACAAACTCTTGATCGGACCATACTCCAATTTATTCAATTTCAGCCCCTTCCATGATTTCGTACATGGAGGCTGCCTCGTCTTTCCGCACAACTTCCCGGACAGAGAGGATCCTGGCCTTGACCTTCTTGGCCGCAAAGGCTATTTCGATCAAATCATTCTCCTTGACCTCTGAACCGGCCTTGGCAGTCTTGCCGTTGATTGTGACTCGGCCGGTATCGCAGGCTTCCTTGGCAATGGTCCGCCGCTTGATCAGCCGTGATACCTTAAGATATTTGTCTAATCGCATAATATGTATTTCACCCACTTATTCGCTAATAGGATTATAACACCAAAGCTCCCAATCAAAAAGTAAAAGCCCGGATGAGGCCAACGAAAGAAACAGCACCCGGCAGGCGTTTACCCGCCTGCGGGTGCTTGTTACATTTAAGCTTTTTTCTTGGCTCCGGCCTTTTTCTTAACAGGGGCTACGGGCTTATTCACAAGCGCTTTGAAGTCCTTGCCTGGTTTGAAAACTGGAACTTTTGATGCTGGGATCTTGATGGGTTCTTTCGTTCTTGGGTTTCTGCCTTCTCTGGCGGCTCTCGCTCTAACTTCGAAAGTACCAAATCCAACCAGCTGGACTTTTTCGCCGGCTTCCAATGCGCCCATAACGGAGAGCTTGAAAGCATTCAATGCAGTCTCAGCGTCTTTTTTGGTCATTTTTCCGTTTTCAGCAATCTTCGTGATTAATTCAGCTTTGTTCATGAATAATCCTCCCAATAAATAATCTATTTATTTACGATCTACTTATACCTTTATTTTGACGCAAAAAACGGGTTATTTCCATGCTTTCCAACAGTTTTCACAGATAATTAACATCTGAAGCCCCTATTCATGAGGATTTCCGCACTTTTCAGCCCGGCTTTTGCCTATATTACAGCCCTGACAGCTTCCTGATCTCCGCATCGACCCGATGATTCAATAAAGTCTCCGGTTCCAGGCCCATCGCATCAGCTAACAGTGTGCACTGGAGCAATATCTCCGCCATATCCGCTTTTGTCGCCGGCTTGCCGTTCTCCAGCCCATTCTTCAGGCTGGTGATGATCGCCTCGTAGCCCGGCTTTTCGATCCCGTAGGTGGCCGCTTTTTTGGAAACCTCCAGCGCCCTGATAAATGCCGGGACACTCTTGGGGATTTTTAACAGCTTTTCGGGCAGCTCCACATTTCCCGTCTCATCATGTTTGATTTTCTCCCAGTTTTTCAAAACCTCGGCCGAGTCCTTCAAATCAAGGTCTGAGAAGACATGGGGATGCCGGGAGATCATCTTGGCATCAACACCCCGGATGACATCCCAGATGTCAAAATAGCCGCTTTCTTCGGCGATCCTGGCGTTCAAGAGAACCTGGAGCAGCACATCTCCCAATTCCTCGCAAAGATGGTCCATGTCATTGTCATTGACCGCATCAACGGCTTCATAAGCCTCCTCGATCATGAACCTCTTCAGGGACTCATGGGTCTGCTCCCTGTCCCAGGGGCAGCCCCCCGGTTCACGCAGGGCGTCAATGGTCCGCTTCAAATCGAGGAAGCCCCGCTTGATGTTTTCCTTTTCAATAAAGATCGTGGTCAGGTGGTCGATATCCTCCTGCCGGTCAAGCATGTACAGGGGGATGCGGCGAATGATCTCCTGATCCCTGATCCCAGCTGCTTTGATGTAGAGAATTTCCGATTCGTCCTCCACATAGTTTGACAGGGCAAGTTTCACATCAGAGGCCACCCGCTGGTTATAGACCTGGGTGATGATGGTATCCGCCTGATCGCTGAGGCCTTTCGTTGTCAGGTCGCCGGCGTCGAGCACCAGGAGACCATTGATGGGGTCCCGGCCGATGGCAGCCAGGATCGTGTCGATAAAGCTTACGGCGCTGTGAACTGTGTACTCCAGCCCGGCAGCTTTTGCCCGGCTGATGATCTCCGCCACCGACTTTTCCGCGATCATGGGGTTGCCGGGAACGCAATAGGTGATATCCCCGGAGGCAGCCATGGCTTCCTCCATCACCGCCCCGGCGATTTCCCCATAGACATCCGCGAAGTGCTCCCCCGTTTCATAAAGGTGATCCAGGGTGGTGTAATCAATTCCCCAGTCATCGAGGAACTCCACCGTCGGATGTATCCCGGTCCTTAAAATGACTCTGGTTTCCCGCAAGATGGAGAAGGTTTCTATGGTAATGGACCCGGCGTCCCCCGGTCCTAATCCGACGATATGCAGCATGCTGATTCCTCCGTTTTTGGTTGTTTATTTACGATTGGCATTGTCAATTTCTTATTCTAATCCATTTACGAAAAAAGAACCAGTCCGCAAGGAAAGGTTCTTTGGTATGATGGTAAGGCGGTTTAGTTGGATGAAGCCGGGGTGGTGGCACCCTGAGTCCCTGTGGTGTTCTGAGCCCCTGTAGTGCCTGGGGTGGTGGAAGTCTGCGGCACTTCAAGGGGTGCGGGCAGCGGAACTGAATCCTGTTTGATCAGATCCGGGAATCTTTGAACGTTATATTCTTTTTCCCATGCATCAAGGGTGCTGGCGATCTTTTCCTGCTGTTTGTTGTTCAAGAGGGTTTCGGATATGGTGGCCTTGACCTCTTCCAGGGGCTTGACCGAACTGTCTTTCCGGATATCGGTGACTTTTATGATGTGCCAGCCGAAGCTTGTTTTAACAGGGGCGGATATTTCACCCTCTGCCAGCTTTTTGACCTCAGCCATAAAATCAGATCCCAATTCAGTTGTATCGTAGGCATAATCACCGAGCAGTCCGCCGCTGGCAGCTGATCCGTCTTTGCCATATTCCTTGGCGATCTCTTCGAAGTCTGCACCGCCGTCAAGCTTTTCCTTGGCTTCTTTGGCTTTGGTTTCAGCTTCCGCGTCTTCCCCCGTACCAAAGAAGATATGGTAGATCATTGCGCCAGGCTTGTCGGTATAGAGGGTCGCCTTCTGGGCGTCATAGTATTCCTGGATATCCTTGTCTTCGACTTTGATATCCTTGATCACTTCAGCGATCAGGGCATCGTAGCGCAAGCCCTTCAAGACTTCCGCCTTATAGGATTCCATTGTGTAGCCGGCGGACTTGACGGCATCCTCGAACTTGGTCTTGTCACCGAAGGCAGCGACGTTGCTGGCAACCATTTCATCATATTTGGCCAGCATATCGGCAGAGCCCTCTGCAATTTTCATTTCAACGACTTTTTTATCAAACAGCTGCTGTCTCACCAGCTGATCCATGATGCTTTGCTTCTGGGCTTCCAGATAAGGCTTCATTTGTTCGGATCTTAAGGTTTCGTCCCCATACTGGATTTGGATCTGCTCCAATAGAACCTTATACTTGTCATCGATGTCCTTTTGCGTAATGGTGAATCCATCACCCTTGGCAATTACTGTTGAAGCGATCTGTTCTGCATCCTTGACTTGTGCTTCATCGGTTTTTACGACCAGGTTGCAGCCTGCCAACGTCATTACACCCATACCGACGGCCAGGGCCGCGGCAATTTTTCTCATTTTCAAATTTTACACCTCATATATTGGAATTTTGTTGTTAACGCCTCTGTACTGTCAGCTTCTGTCTGGTATTACCCATTGAGGGATCGACCTGATTTCAGCTCTAATCCACAATGAACCATTCAATGTACCATTCACTATTGTACTTCTTTTTCTCCATTTATGCAATTTTCCGGCTCTGGTTTAGAATGAATGCCGGGTTGTTCATTTTGACGAAACTATGTTATTTGAAAGTTAATCTTAATACGGCTATTCTTCATAGTTGTATCCTGAAATATAAGGTAAACTAAAGCTATAGGGATGATTAGAATGGGCATGCTATAAATGCCATAATTAAAATATTAACCTGATAAAGTGATGACCATGTGAAGAAAATAAACTAATCCGTTGAAATCCATAATGGATCAACGGCCAATGGCTAACATTCGGGATCAATTTGATACTGCAAGGAGGGATCACTGTGAAAAAATCAAACAAACATGTTTATGGCGTGTTCCAGACGAAGGAAGAAGCGGAGGATGCTGTAAGAACACTGATGGACCTGGGCTACTCAACGGATGAGATCAGTATCGACCGGGATGATGACCAGCTGACCGTCTATACTGCTTCGGACCGGGAACTCATCGACCCGGCTGAATTGACTCCCGAGGGGGAAGGTCCAGTTTCCGGATCAAACGCCAAAGCCGGCGGTTCGGCCATAGAAGACCGGATCACCCATATGTTTGAGAGGATCGACAAGCTCAACAAGATCTCCAAGGGCGAGGCCATCGATGGGCGAATATTGACCGCCTCCACCATTGAAGATCGGGGCGGCCTCGTGGAATCGCCTTTTGATGAAGACGGCCTGCTGAAGGATACCTTTAAGGAAGATGCCAATAATCCCAAAATAGGCAGGCTTGATTCCGAGGCTTATCCCTATGATAAAAAAGTCATGCATGTCAGCAACAAGGATGACTTCTCCAAGACAAGGTACGAGCATAAGGAAGTGGTCAAATCAAAATTCAAGGGCGAACAATCCATGGACGATGAGACCAAGTCAGAGGAATAATTCCGCTTAAGCAGGGTTCATTGTGGCGGCATTCCGCTGCGGAGACATGCCTATGCGGCCAAATCCTGCCCTGGATCACTGGAAAGATAGTTTCAGGTCGGAGGGGAGAGGACCTCCGCTTCCCTCCGACCGGCTTTCTAACAAGTCCGGATGGCATGACCTTTCCGGACGGTTGCTGCGCCATTCAGGCAAAATACTTCCCATGGGGATCCCCAGGAAAAACCACCCCCTGCCCGTTTCAATGCGGCAGGGGGTGGTTTTTCCAATTGGCCATTGCCCTTGTCCATCTCTTTGGGCTGATCCCCTGATCAGTTTTGGCTTGAGTCTTGGTTTGAGTCTTGGTTTGAGTCTTTGTTTGAGTCTTTGTTTGAGTCCTGATTCGGTTTTGGGATCTCTGCCTTGCCCTCCTGGTTTTGCTGATTCCCGTCAATTTCCATGGTCTGCAAAAATGCGTCAAACAGGTTGGACAAGGACTTGATCAGCTGCTCCTTTGAACCTTTGTACCGGAACACGATTTGAGGCAGTTCGGAGTTCAACAGCTGCGAGGTATTGGGATACCTTGTTGATAATACTCCGATATAGCCGTCGGTGATGGCCGCCCGGTCGACGAAGGTGATCAGGATGTCCGACGGGCGTTCCCGAAGTTCCTGGACTCCGGCTTTTTTAGCCTTGGCTTTCAAAAGGGCGATGTCCATCAGGTTGTATACCACGTCCGGAATATCCGAGAACCGGTCCTCCATCTCCCCCTTCACGGCCAGGTAGTCATCCCGGTCATCGATGGCCGCAATCTTTTTATACATCTGGATCTTAATGACTTCGTCCTTGATGTATTCATAGGGGATATAGGCATCCACCTTAATATCCACCAGGGTGTCCTGATGGAAGCCTTCATCAGTACCGGTCAGCTTCCGTACGGCCTCATCCAGCATCCGGATGTAGAGATCGTAGCCGACCTCCGCCATCTGGCCATGCTGAGCTTTTCCCATCATGTTGCCGGCGCCCCTGATTTCCAAATCCCGCATGGCGATTTTGAAACCGGCGCCCAGCTCCGTGAAATCCTTCAGAGCCTTCAGCCGCTTTTCCGCCACCTCCGTCAGTACCTTATCCTTATTGTAAGTCAGATAGGCATAGGCAATCCGGTTGGTTCGGCCGACCCTGCCCCGCAGCTGATAGAGCTGGGACAGGCCGAATTTATCTGAGTCATGGACGATCAGGGTATTGACGTTCTGGATGTCCAGCCCCGTTTCGATGATGGTGGAGCAGACCAGGACATCAAACTCCCCGTCCATGAAGGACAGCATGACCCTCTCCAGCTCCCTCTCCGACAGCTGGCCATGGGCGACTTTAAATTCCGCCTCCGGTACCAGCTGTTTCAAATGAGCTGCCATCCGTTCGATGCTCTCCACCCGGTTGTAGACGAAGAAGGTCTGCCCGTTGCGCGATTTTTCCCGCAAAATGGCATCCCGGATCAATTGGTCGTTGTACTCCGTCACATAGGTCTGGATGGGAAACCGGTCCTCCGGCGGGGTCTCGATGAGGGAGATATCCCGGATGCCCGTCATGGACATATTCAAGGTCCGGGGGATGGGGGTGGCCGATAAGGTCAGGACATCCACCGCGGTTTTTAATTCTTTCAGCTTTTCCTTATGGGTGACCCCAAAGCGCTGTTCCTCATCGATGATCAGGAGACCCAGGTCGTTGAAGACTACCCCCTTGCCCAGGAGTTTATGGGTCCCAATGATGATGTCCAACGTCCCGTTGCGCAGGGAATCCAGGGTCTCCTTGACCCGCTTGGGTGTTCGGAATCTGGAGATCATGTCCACGTTGACAGCAAACCCTTCAAACCGCCGCTTGAAGTTTTTATAATGCTGTTCCGCCAGGATCGTAGTGGGCACCAGGACCGCCACCTGTTTTGAATCCAATACAGCTTTAAAGGCGGCCCTCATGGCCACCTCCGTCTTACCGTAGCCGACGTCGCCGCAAAGCAGCCGGTCCATGACCCGGGGTGATTCCATATCCCGTTTAATTTCGCTGGTGGTGGTGAGCTGGTCCGGGGTTTCTTCATATTCAAACTCATCCTCAAACTCCCGCTGCCAGGTATTGTCACGGCTGAATTCAAAGCCCTTGATCTTGCTGCGTTTGGCATACAGCTCCACGATCTCCTTGGCGACTTTGTCCACGTTTTGGGCGACCTTTTTCTTGGCTTTGACCCACTCCGAGCCGCCCAGCTTGGATACCTTCGGTGCCACCGACTCATTGCCGATGTATTTTTGGATCATGTCCAACTGATCCACCGGAACAAACAGCCGATCATTGCCTGTATAGGCGACCTCCAGATAGTCCTTGACGGCTTTGTTGGTTTCCATCTGGCGAATCCCTTTGAAAACGCCAATGCCGTGATTGACATGGACCACATAGTCTCCCACCTTGAGCTCATCGAAGGATCTTAACTTTTCAATCCCCCGGCCCTTGGTTTTCTTGCGCCGGACCGGCCTGGCCGCTTCCCCGAAGACCTCGCTGTCCGAAATAACCGCCAGCTTGATCTCTTTAAAATCAAAGCCCCGTTTCTGTGATCCAAAGGTGATGACCACACCATTTTCGGGTATGATCCCGGGATTATCCCGGTAGATCGCCTCCACCCCGTTTTCCTTCAGGGTCTCCTCCAGCCGTTCGCCTCTGGGCCGGGTGCCGGTAAGGATCAATGTCCGATAGCCGCTGCGCTTTTTTTCCCGAACGTCCTCAATGAGCATCCCCAGCTGGCCGTGAAAGTTATATACCGTCACTTCCTCGAATTTGGCCAACTGTCTGGGGGGGAGTTTGGTCTCGGTTTTCATCAGGTCATTCAGCGTGATCACTCTGGCCCCATTGAGTGCTGCCAGGACTGCATCGCCGGGAAGTATCAGCCTGCCCTGGGACGGGAGGATCTCCCCCCGTTTTAAGAACATCTCATACTGGGCACTGAATTCCGTCGCAACGGATTCCATTTTCCCAACGGTTTTCCCCGTATCATCCAAAAAGATAAACCCATCACCAATATAGTCAAAAAAGGACTCCGTCTTTTCATAAAAGAAGGGCAGATAGGAATCGATGGTTTCAAAGGACCAGGTATTCCTGAGGGATTCCAGATTATTGGCAACCACCTCTTTCAGTCGGGCGAAACCTTCTTCCCCCAGGGCTTTGCGGTGGGCTTTGTTTGAAAGGATCCCCTCAAACTCCTCCCGGATCCCCTGTTCACCCCTTATGAGGGCTGCCTTGCTGATGATGATCTCCTTGCTGGGAAAGATCTCAACCTCGTCCAGGAACTCAATGCTCCGCTGGGACTCCGGGTTAAAGGTCCGGATGGAATCGATTTCGTCGCCGAACAGCTCGATCCGGACGGGAAAAGCCAGAACCGGCGAAAATATGTCGATGATGCCCCCCCGTTTGGCGAACTGGCCCCGCATCTCCACCAGTTCAACGCTCTCATAGCCTGAATCGATCAATTTATTGACCAGGGTCTTCAATTCGATGGTATCGCCTTTTTTAAACTGAAAGGTATAAGCTTTATATTGCTCCAGGGGCATATAGGCTAAGGTCAGGGCTTCGGCGGAGGTCACGATGATCTTCTTCCGGCCGTCGGTCATTTCTTTCAGGACTTTAATCCTTTCCCAGCGCAGATCCCCGGAAATGGCATAGGGGTTATAAAACACCGGGTCCCGCACCGGGAGGTGATAAACCTCCAAATCATAGAGGAGCAGATCCTCGTATAATTGCCTGGCTTCCAGATCCGAGTGGGAGACGACATAAACCGACTGGTCATGCTCGGAATGGAAGGCGGAGATAAGGGCTGCCCGGGCTGAATCGGATATGCCGTAAACACCGATTGGGTAGCTCCCCTGGGCTACCCCCTCGGCAATGCTTTGATAGCCTCCGGTTTTGCGGATCTCATCCTTAATAAAATCAAATCGCACTGCCATCACCCCTGGCTCCCGCCTTTACGGCGGACTCCCTTTTTGAAGCGGCCCGGTCGTCTCCATTGGCTGGGTCATCTCCATTGAGTGGCTCAGCCGATTTTTTCCCACCCTCAGAGGTGGTTCGCTCTTCCGGCTTTTCCGGTTTTTCCTGGTTCTCCGGCTTGACTTTGACGATCTTTCCGGAGGAATTGAACTTATTCATCGCCTCATCGATCCCCTTGTCCAGGATCATTTCCAGGGCTTCCCGGGCCAGGCGGATCCCCTCCCCATATTCCTTCGCTTCTTCCTCAGAAAACCTGCCCAGGACATGGCTGACCATGTTGCCTCGGCTGTGGCCAACCCCCACCTTGATCCGGTGGAATTCATCGCTCCCCGTTAAAGCAATGATGCTCTTGATGCCATTGTGACCACCGGAGCTGCCCTTTTTCCGGATCCGGATGGCCCCTCGTTTCAAGGAAACATCGTCATAGATCACGATGAATTCATCTGCTGCCGGCTTAAAAAAATTCAATGCCGCCACCACGCTTTCCCCGGAGAGATTCATAAAGGTCATGGGTTTTAGAAGGACGACCTTTTTCCCTTTTATAAAGCCTTCCCCCACCATCCCTTTGAACTTATTTTTATTGATGTCGATACCCCATTTGTCGGCAACCAGATCCAAAACTTCAAATCCGGCATTATGCCTGGTGCCAACATATTGAGGTCCTGGATTCCCCAGACCGGTTAATAGAACCATATACCCTCCTGCGAACTTCAAAAACCCGGGAGATTGTCTCCCAGGTATTGCCTATCTATTAATTTCCCTATTTAATGTTTCAGCGATCCTTGTGTCCGCTTGATTATAAGTTGTTTTGATCGATTATTGTTTCGATCTTTGCATCCGTCGGTATTTCCTGTCGGCTTGCGCATTTTAACTGATTGCTGATCAAGTTTTTTTCCCCCTGACCCGATGAATTTCCTCACCTGATCAATTTTCTATGCATGATCAGTTGCCATGCATAATCAATATACTACATTTTTACCCCAATATCTAATAAACCTTCATGGTCAGTTCCATAGTTTTTTCCATGCGGAGGATCTCCACCAGGATCGTATCCCCGACATTTTTCCCATGCAGGGGGGAATCAATGTCCAAATTGGGAATTACCGGCATGCCGTTGATCTTCAGGATAATGTCGGTGGGCTTGATTCCGCCGCGGTGGGCGGTGGATCCTTCCGCCACATCCAATACATAGAAAATGTCAGCTTTCAAAGGCTCATAGTAGATGGTCCGTCCGGTCACCCCCATGGTAAATGTCCGCTGGGTGATCCGATTGATGATATTATCGCCGATGACCTTGAGCTCTTCGTGGGGGATGACGGCTGAAAATGACTCCGTACCAAGCTGGCGTGACAGCATGCCGCTCACCATGCCGATCAGCCCGCCCTCCGTTGTTATGCAGGCCCCTCCGTCATTCCCCGGATAAACCGGAGCTGATACGATCAAGGTTCGTATTTTCGTAGCATTGCCGGATCCGTCGTCCATCCGGATCAGGGAATTTCTTGAATGAACGATCCCAGCCGTCAGATTCGCCGTCTCCCGGTTCCCAAAGGGGACCCCCAACACCAGGACATTCTCCCCCATGGTGATCGCATTGCTTTCCGTGAACTGATAGGGTGCGGCGGTCAAGCCCTTGACGTTGACCATGGAGATGCCGGAAGCCAGATCCGTTCCCACCACCGCTGCCGGCTTGATGCTGTTGCCTGCCCCCTGGACCGTCCTCACGTATACCACGCTCTGTGTGCCGATGATCCAGGACGGGACCAGGATATTCCCGGCAGTATCAAATAAGATGCCGGTGGTTGATTTTTGCGGGTCATTCAAATAAAAATCATCCCGCAAGGCGGACACGCCCACCAGATTTTGAACAAACTCATCGGCCACCTTGCTGTAGTTGTTGTTCTGGTTGATGATTTTGATCAGCTGGGCATGGGCGTCGTTGTCGGTAAAAATAACGCTTTTGCCCCCCACCAGATTTTTATCCACATAGTTTTTTATGAGAAACAGAGTGATAAAACTGGATAATAATACGAGCAGGAGCAGCCGACCGATTTTCTTGAGCAGTCGGTTGAAATCAGCTTTTTTCCCTTCCCGGCTGGTGATATTGATTCTCCCCTGGCCCTCTTCACCGGGCTCCTTGTAATTGTTGCTCTCCATGGGGTCCTCCTAGGTTTTCGTCAAAGTGAACATAAAGACGACGCCGGTTTCCCGATTCTCAACCCAGACATTTTCATTCAGCTGTGTCAGGATATTTCGCACGATGGGCAGACCCAGACCGGTGGACTCTTTTTTCGTCCTGGATTTGTCCGCCTTATAGAATCGCTTCCAAATGTCTTTGGCTTCTTCAGCTCCGATGGGTGTGCCGTCGTTATAGATGGCCACCGTCACTTTCTTGCCCTTGACTTTGGTCGTCACCTCGATCAGCCCTTCCTCGGTGCAATGCTTGATGGCATTGTCCAACAGGTTGGTAACCACCTGGATCAACCGGTCCCTGTCTCCGGCCACATACAGATGCTCCGCATCCAGGGTGATATTGACCTTCAGCTTCTTGTCGTTGATCTTAGTCTCGAATTTAATGAGACAGACGCGGATAATCTCATTCAAATCCACTTCCGTGATGTCCATGGAGAATTTTCCCGTCTCCATGGCAGATAGATCCAGCAGGTCGTTGACGAGTCTCGTCAGCCTTTGGATCTCCTCATATACGATGTTCAAATAGTAGTTTTCCTTATCCTTGGGAATGATCCCATCCAAAATCCCGGCCACAAATCCCCGGATGGAGGTGATGGGGGATCTTAATTCATGGGAAATATTACTGATCAGGTCCTGCCGGTTCTGGTCCGTATTCTCCATGGACTCCGCCATCAGATTAAAGGATTCTGCCAGCTGCCCGATCTCATCACCCGAACTGACGACGGCCCGCTGGGAAAAGTCGCCGCTCTTCATTTTGCCCGCTACCTCGTTAAGCTCATACAGCGGTTTAATGAGGATCCGCTGGGCAAAAAAGTAGATGATGAACACCGACGCGATCATTGCGATCAACGCTGAAAACCAGATAATGACATACACGCCGCTGATCTGATTCTGCAGTGCGGATACCGGGGTCATGATCACCACGGCCCCCCCATAAATGTTATCCTCCACCATGGGGCTGATATAGACAAAGTATTCGGTCTTGCCGTCTGACCCGTTAAGTCCTGTTATTTCCTGAACCTGACCATTTTTGAGCTTTTCCAGGTTCGATGCGGGGTAGCTTTTTAACAGCTCGGTTTCCAGCTCCGGTTTGGATACATACCAGATGAGATTTTTGTCATCGATGAGCATGATGTCGGAATTATTGATCCCTTTGCCTAAATAGCGCAGGGAATCCCTGAGGGTAAACATGTCGATCTCCCGGTTCTTGAACCGGGTGACATTATTCTCAATGAATGCAGAAGAGTCCTCCAAGCGGACTCTTCTTTCCAAAATATAGTTTCTTTGGACCCACACGGAAAGAACAGTCGCAATTATCATATAACTTATGGCCAGGATGATGGAAAAGGTGGCCACCAGTTTATAGACCAGGCTGTTGCTTTTCAATTTACCAACTCCGGTTTCTCAGGTTATTTTACTTCAAACTTATAGCCGACGCCCCAGACGGTTTCCAGCTGCCAGTTCGGCCCGCCGTGAAGCTTTTCTCTCAGCCGTTTGATATGCACGTCCACCGTTCTCGAATCGCCGGGATAATCATAGCCCCAGACTTCACAAAGCAGCTGTTCTCTGGTGAATACCCGGTTCTTGTTGGATGCCAGATGGTAAAGCAGCTCGAATTCCTTCGGCGGCATTTTGATGGTCTGTCCCCGGTAGGTAACAGAGTAGGAATTGACATCGACAACCAGCTCCGGGAAATTCAATACTTCCTTGCCGCCGCCCTCCACATTGAATCGTCTCATGACCGCCTTGACCCTGGCCACAACTTCCTTTGGTTCAAAGGGTTTTACCATATAGTCATCGGCCCCCAGCTCCAGGCCCAATACCTTGTCAAAGGTCTCGCCCTTGGCCGTCAGCATGATGACCGGTGTCTCATAGTCACGCCGGATCCATTTTAGCACATCGATCCCATCGATGAACGGGAGCATGATATCCAGAAGAACCAGATCCGGTTTGTAGTCAACAAACACCTCCTGGGCTGATTTCCCATCGGCACTGACTCTTGTATCATATCCGGAGTTCTGCAGGTACATCTTCAGAACTTCACTGATATTTTCGTCGTCGTCAACAATCAATATCTTTCCAATCTTTCCTTCCAATTGAATCCTCCTAAAGCTTTAACGAATGCATTAAACAAATGCACTAAGCATACTTGCTTTCACTATATTATATCTCATGGGGATTGTAAAAACCCCTTGTCCAAATTAACATTTCATTCATTTGTTATTGACATCACAGGCTTTCCCATTTTGCTGACAGGCCATATCTGCCCTTAGTAACTGGAAAACATGGATGACAGGGGTTGATTGTCGTGGATCCGGCTGATGGCATTGGCAAAGGTATGAGCCGTACTAAGGACCGTAAATTTTTCCGGCAGGACCCTGTCCGGTGCTTTAATGGTATCGAGCAAAACCACTTCGTCGATCCCTGAATTGCTCAGCCGCTCGATGGCGCTCCCAGATAATACGGCATGGGTGGCTGCTGCGTAGACCTCTTTGGCGCCGAGTTTTTTCAGGGCGTTGGCGGCATTGCTGATGGTTCCGCCGGTATCGATGATATCGTCCACCATGATGCATTTCTTGCCGTCTACATTGCCGATGATGTTCATGATTTCGGAAACATTGGGTTTAGGCCGCCGTTTATCAATGATGGCGATGGGTACATTGATCCGCTGGGCAAATTTCCTGGTCCGGTTGACCGAACCCAGATCCGGGGACACAATGACCACTTCATCATCCCGGTCAAGGCCTTTGCCGATGAAGTAATCAGCCAGGATGGGTCCCCCCAGGAGGTGGTCCACCGGGATATTGAAATA